>NZ_JBHYCW010000001.1:146258-208014 GCF_051861365.1 Sediminibacterium sp.
ACATCAGGTACGGGTACATGGACACTGGCTGCCGGTGCTCCTTCAACAGTAAGCTTTACCAATGCCAATGATCCAAATACAACAGTGAATGGACTTACACATGGCACCTATCATTTCATCTGGACAATCGGTAATGGAACGTGCGCACCTTCAGCTGATACGGTGATCGTAAGAATTGACCCGCTTACCATTCCGGGAACATTGGTGGCTGATGCTACTGTATGTGCTACCGCCAATGGTAATATCCTTTCGCTGAGTGGATATACCGGTAATATACTGAGATGGGAATTCACCACTCCGGGAAATGCTTCATGGACAACTATTACCAATACTACCAACACGCTCACTTATACCAATTTGAATACAACCACAACTTATCGTGTTGTTGTACAAAGTGGTTCATGTAATCCATTGAATTCAAATGATGTTACCATTACCGTTTTACAACCTGTTACTCCTGCAAATGCAGGTGCAGATCAGCTATTATGTAATGCAGTAACCACTGTATTAGAAGGTAACCAGCCGGTATCTGGTACAGGTACTTGGACTCATGTGTCAGGACCTACTACTCCTGTTTTTGCTAACGCTACAGATCCACGTACTGCTGTCAATGGGTTAACTGTTGGAACTTATGTTTTTGTATGGACGATTACCAATAATCTTTGTATTGATTCAAAAGATACTGTTCAGATCACGATTGCTCCGGTGACTGTTCCGGGTGTATTATCATCCAATGCTACTGTTTGTTCAGGTACCAATAACGGTTCTCTGGAATTAAGCGGAACAACCGGCTCCGTTTTACATTGGGAATACTCTACTGATAATGGTATTTCATGGACAGTATTAACGAATACCAGCAACACATATACTTATACTAATCTAACTGCTTCTACCTTATTCAGGGTATTGGTACAAAACAGTGTTTGTGCAACCGCTTATTCAAACCCGGTTCAAATCACAGTAATGCCACAGGTAACAGCTGCTGTTGCGGGTTTAAATCAGGCTTTGTGTAATAGTAGTACCGGTAGATTGGAAGGCAACACTCCGTCCTCCGGTGTGGGTTTGTGGAGTCAGACTTCCGGACCTACAACAGCCATTTTCGCTGATGCAGGACTTGCAGCTACCAATATTTCCGGTCTCAGCACAGGCACTTACCGTTTTGCATGGACTATTTCAAATGCTGTATGTCCTTCTTCAAGTAATGAAGTGGAGATAAGAATTGATCCTTCTACTTCCGCAGGTATATTATCCGGAAATGATACTGTTTGTACCAATATCAATACAGGTACATTATCTATTGCAAATTATACCGGAACCATTATTAGATGGGAAAGTTCTGTTGATAACGGCACAAACTGGAGTCCGATCAATACTACACAAAACACTTATAGCTACACAAATTTAACTGCCACTACCAGATTCAGGGTATTGGTACAGAGTGGGGTTTGTGCTTCATTGTATTCAAATACAGTTACGATTACTGTAAATCCATTAACAGTAGGTGGACATATCGCGGCAAATGATACCGTTTGTGTTACATCCAATAACGGCACATTACAACTTACCAATTATGTTGGTGATCTTATCCGTTGGGAATCTTCAATAGACAATGGCAATAACTGGACACTGATTAATTATACGGGTGATCAATATAGTTTCAGCAACCTGCTTTCAACAACCTTATTCAGAGTAATGGTACAAAGTGGTGTTTGTTCTGCAGCATTTAGTGATACTGTAAATATTGTTGTTGATGCAGCCACTGTTGCCGGAACACTTAGCGGAGCTGATACAGTTTGTTATAACAACAATTCGGGACAAGTCATATTATCAGGTAAACTGGGTAGCGTTATTCAGTGGGAATCATCAGAGAACAGCGGTGCTATCTGGAGTCCGATAAATACTGCGCTTACCGATACCATCCGTTACAATAATCTTCAGCGTACTACTTTGTACCGTAGTCTCGTGAAAAACGGTACCTGTGCGGTAATGTATACAACTCCTGTAGAAATAGCAGTTGTTGAACCTGTCACCATTGCCAATGCAGGTAATGATATACTCGTATGTAATGCAGCAAGCTTCACAACATTAAGAGCGAATACAGCTTTATCAGGAACCGGCATGTGGAGACAAATAGCAGGTCCTAATAATGTTTCCTTTGCTGATGCAACCAATCCGAATACGACTGTTTCCGGATTGGTACCAGGCACTTATGAATTTGCGTGGGAAATATCAAATGGTATTTGTGTAAGTTCTTCTGATACAGTATCTGTAAAAGTAGATCAGACAATTGCAGACTTTACTTTGTCTGGAGCTAATAATTGCGGAAATACAGTATATCAATTTAATGACCGCAGCCGATCCAATTTCGGAATCGCAGAGTGGAAATGGAGCATTGCTCCAGGTGATACTGTTTATCAAAAAGAAAACAGTATCCGATTTACCTCTGAAGGCACTTATACCATGAATCTAAGTGTAGTAAGTAATCTAGGATGTGTGAATACTTTACAAGCTCAGTTCTTAGTCAATGTGTTTGAATTCCCACAGGTAGATATTGATGCGATCAGGGATGTTTGTAAAGGTCAATTAACACAACTAGCACCCATTGTAAATTCAAAAGATACCATCGCCATGTTATTATGGAATTTGGGTAATGGTACCAGAAGTACAGATTCTTTGATTGCTGTTCGCTATCTCATAGACGGACAATATACAGTTCGATTGACTGCCACAACAGTGAATAACTGTTTTGATTCTGCTTATAAAGCAATGACGGTGCATCCGCTTCCTGAGATTAATATTACTCCCAATAGTACTATCTGCAAAGGTGATTCTATTCGCTTGATCGCCTCTGGTGCCAGACATTATATCTGGTTCGATCAACTTAATAATATCACTGCAACCGGTACCAATGCAAACATTATTCGTCCAACCGGAACTACCACCGTTCGCGTAATAGGTTATGATGAACATGGTTGCAGTGAAATTAAATCTACCAGCATCCGTGTTATTCAACCTTTGAAAATGTTTGCTGCACAAGGTGATACATTGTGTATCGGCGAAAGCAAACAACTCATTGCTACAGGTGCAAGCAGCTACAGATGGTATCCTGAAACCGGATTAAATAATACACAGGTAGCCAATCCTGTTGCAAGACCTGTTGAAACTACAGTGTATAATGTTATTGGTAAAGATGCTCATAACTGCTTTACAGATACTGCTCAGATTAAAGTAGTAGTGGGTCGTCCTACACCAATCAATATTGGCCGAGATACCATTATTACGGCAGGTACCAGTTTCCAACTAAGGGTTTTATCAACCAATACTATCAATGGTGGTAATGATCAAATCAAAAAATGGCGCTGGGGTGGTGATGTTTCTATTAGCTGTCCTACCTGTCCAACTCCGGAAGTAAAACTTTCCAATGATGCCTGTATATCCTGTACGGTAGTAAACAACTACGGCTGTGTGAGCACTGATACGATTTGCATTAAAACGCTTTGTCCTGCTACAGAATTATTTGTTCCAAATGCATTTTCACCTGATGGCGACGGCGTGAACGATATATTATTGGTTCAGGGCAAGGGTATTAAACTGATCAAAAGTTTTAGAATATACAACAGATGGGGGCAACTGGTTTTCGAGAAAGCCAATTTCTATCCCGGTGATCCCGCCTATGCATGGAATGGAACAGCATTTGGCAAGGCAGTAACACCGGATGTATTTGTATATGTATCTGAAGTCATTTGTGAAAAAGGATTACCAACCATATTTAAAGGAAATATAACCATATTAAAATGAGCAAAAATTCTACCCTTCGCTTTATTGCTTTAGCAGCAATACTCATCACCGGTAAAGTGCATGCACAAGATTTTACCTTCTCTCAGTTTTATGAACAGCCGCTGTTGCGTAATCCTGCTTTGGCGGGTGTGTTCACAGGCGACATCAGGGCTTCTGTAGCACACAGAAGTCAGTGGGGAAGTGTTACCGTTCCATTTAAAACATCTTCCATGAGTGTAGAACACAAAATTCCTATGGGCGGTAAAAACGACTTTCTCACCATCGCTTCACAAATGAGTATTGATGTTGCCGGAGATCTTCGTCTAAGAAGAACGCAGATACTTCCTGCTATCAATTATCATAAATCATTGAGCAACGATAACGATACTTATCTTTCTCTTGCGTTTATGGGTGGACCTGTTTCCAGTCAGTTTGATGCTTCAAAATTAAAAATGGGTGACCAGTTTCGTGGCGGAGAATACAATGCTGCCAACCCGACCGCACAGCCCATCACAAATTCGGGTTATTCCTATTGGGATCTCAGTACAGGCTTATCATTGAGTACTTCCTTTAATGATAAAACCAGGGTGTATGTAGCAGCCGGTTTATCACATGTAACCAACCCAACCATCAAATCTGTTACAGGATCAACAGAAAATTTTCTTTCGCCCAGACTCTCTTTCAATGCAGGCATCAATGCACCGTCAGGTGAACGGAGCCGAATCATGGGTTTCATAGATTATTTTACACAGAACAACAATAAACAAATACTAGGGGGGCTATTATATGGAATGACCATCAGAGAATATGATGATGGCAATGAACCTGATCTCTTCTATATCGGCAGTTTTATGAGATGGGGCGATGCTTTAATACCCACTGTTAAAATGGAGTTTGAACATTTCAGTGTCGGCGTAAGTTATGATGTGAATATATCTAAACTAAAAGTAGTTTCTAACTGGAGAGGTGGACTAGAATTAACAGCAACCTATCGTGGTTTCCTGAAAATCAGAAACTCTAGCATCGATAAAACAAGATGCGTAAGATTTTAACAGCATCACATCACAAACAAATACGAAATGAACTGACAGGCAGCTCCTACCAACAGGCCATAATAGATTTCTGAAGGAGTATGATCACTTACCAATAACCTGGATGTACAAATCAGGCCAGCAAGAAGAATAGCTATGCTGATGAAAAATCCGAAAGGAAGTTGATAATAGTATGAAAATAGAATCACTGCCATCACGGCGCCGCCGGCAGCCATGGCATGAAGACTGATTTTGATAAAATTATTAAAGACCAAGCCGATTGATGTTGCAATGAATATGCCCATGAAGAAAAATTTCAGTACTATCGGTTGATCCGTAAAATTTCGGCTTAGGTAATACATCCACCAATAAAAAAACATGGTGATCACAAAAGGAATGATTCTTTCCTTTTGCGTCCTCAAAAAAATACTTTCACTGAATTTCAAGCGCCATAAAAGAAAGACTGCAAAAGCAGGAAAAAAAGCAGTTAGCCAAAATAAGCCGAACAACCTCATTTTTAACTGCCAGGGTGAAATACCGGCAAACTCATAAGGCACTTGTTTCATCAAAAAGAAGAAAATATAGGTAGGGATAAACAGTGGGTGAAACACATACGAAATAATCTTCGCAGGTATTACCAGCAATAATGACTGCTTATCATTTTTTTCAACAACTTCATTCATGATCATCCTTATTTCGGTGCATGATTTTTTTCGACACCGCAATACTACAACTACTTATTGACTTTGATGAAGTATACTACCGTATTAAAGTTGAAATCGCTTGAAATATTCACTTCGGTACGCTTATTTGCACCATCTGTAATCACCATTAATGCCGAATTAGGCGGCGTAATTCCCAGACTCTCTGCAAAAAATATCATTTCATTTTTACTTTGATCACTACTAAGCTTCACATAGAATGTGACGGGTTTATTGGTACGCAACAACTGTTTATAAACAACAATTTCTTTGTTGTAAATAACTGATAAGGAGTCATAATCAAAACTTCCATTATCAAAAAGATCCACTCGCACAGAGTCAGATGTAGTATATACAAATAAAGGCTTACTCGGTATACGCATTTTCATCTCATCTACGAGATTATTAGCTTTAACCTTTGGAACAAATTCTAGTAACTCGCTGATGTCTAGCTTCTGCTGCTGATTAACCCCTTTGTTTGTATTCGTTTTCTGATCAGGCACAGATGCCGGCTGTTGAACCGCTATCTTATTAGTAGATTTTTCTTGTCTGATTTTTTCTTTTGCCGGCAATACAGTATCCGCTTTAATGACATTCTTTTCAGCTATCGTACGTCCACCACTTCCTTTTTCATTTTTTTGAAGTTTACTATTGGTACGCTTATTCACCGAAGATTTTGAAGATTGCTCATTTACTAACTTACTACCAGCTTCAGCAGTGGTGGTGGCAACTACTGACTGATTGTCAAATAAATCTGCCCCTATTTCTTCACCGGATGGAACCCAACGTGGGTTTTTATCAGTTGTAAGTATAAGGTCTGATCTTCTATTGGCTATTTGTACAGCTTTATCATAAGAAGCATCTTCCTTACATGCCATTAAGAAATATCGTTTGGCATAATAATCTGTATTAAGTCTCGCTGGATCAATACCTTTTTTTATCAAGTATGCTCGTACAGATGCTGACCTCTTTTTTGACATGTTTATATTGGCTTCGCGGGAACCTATACAGTCTGTAAAGGAAGCAACCGCAATATTCAGCTCAGGATTTTCTTGTAACTGCTTCACGACTTCATCTAACACAGGAACATCTATACTTCTGATTTTTGCGCTGGCGAAGTTATAATTCACATACATTCTTTTTGTGGTAATAGCCTCTATAGAATCAGGTGTGAGTTTGATGGTTTGAACGGTATCTTTTTTAATGAATGGTTGTACAACAGGCTGTACCGGCTTCACAGTATCCTGTCTTGGTTGTTGCGGCTTCACTGGTATCGATAATACCGTATCTTTTTTTGGAGTATAGGGCAGCAGTATAGCATTAAATATTTCAAGACAGCAGGAAGATGCTCTGTCTGAACTGAAATATACTGTATCAGAGCCTTTGTATTTTTTGTAGTATAGATCGTTCTTACCGGAATTGATGGGGTGTCCTAGGTTAACCGTTTTTGACCAATTATTTTGAAAAGGAGTGCCCTGTGCTTTATAAATATCCATTCCTCCCATGCCGATCGCACCGTCTGAACTAAAATATAAACTACTATCAGTGGCGTCAAAATAGGGCGACACTTCTTCTCTCACCGTATTCACATGTACTCCTGCATTGATGGCAGCACCTTGAGGTATTTTACCATTCATTTTTACCATCCAAATATCATAGCTACCCTTAGTTCCAAGCTGATTAGATGAAAAGAAAAGATATTGTCCATCAGGAGTAATAAAAGGTTGTTTAGAACTATAGCCCTTAACATTTACAGGTGCCGGTAATACCATAGGTTTACCCCACTGCGCTGATACTGAACCGCGTTCTAGGTAATAGATCTGGTATTCATCTGTTGCACTACTCTTATTTTTTTTCCAACCGGTAAAATAAAGCGTTAATCCATCAGCGGACAAAGAGGAAGCCCCCATGTTCAGTTGATCATCGGCACTCGAAACCAGTTTTTTTACCAATCCGGTATAATCATTTCCGGTATAAAGTCGTACAGGATATGTTTTTTGTTTTTTGACCATTTCATGCCTCGAACTCGTGAACCATACGATACTATCATTTGTTTTTTCGAGCGCAAAATTGGAACCATCGGAAGAACTGGTCGTGCTGCTTTTTATAACTGTTGCCCGCTGATTTTCTTTTAATTCTTGAACGGTATACAAACAAGATGCAATACCCAAGCGAGCCATACTTGCATATTCATCTTCTTTGGGGTATCTACTTAAAAAATTGTTGTAAGCATTTTGTGCGTTGATGGGATCATCATTCGCCAAAAGACTATTAGCGTACCATAGCTGAGCCAGTGGAAATCTGCTATCCCTAAAATTCAGGTAATCCTTGTATGCCAACAACGCTGCCCCATTGTTATTGTGTAAACGATAAGATTCAGCTAACTGATAAGTAGCCCTAATTCTTTCTGTCGGTTTTAATTTTCCTCTTCGACTTACAGCTTGATGCGGATAGACAAGACCTGTATTTGATTTTACCAATGGACTATCATACAAAACAACTGCATATAATTTGGATGCCTGATAATAATCTGCTGACTTGAATGCAGCATCGGCCGTTTTCAATATTTTTTTGGCACGCTGTGCATACAATATTTGTTTACTGTTTACTAAAGACAGCAATACAACAATAAATGGCAAATAATATTTAGGGTTTACAATCTTGGGCATACAAACTTCGAATCCGTAATTTTTCTTCGTCCGATAAAACTGATGGATAATTCATATCCCCCGTTACCAGAGGATGCACTTTTCATTTTCGACATATTGATATCATAACTGAAACCTATCGTCAGTCCATTCAGGTGAATACCAATATTAGGTGCCACTGCATCATTTAAACGATAAGTCGTTCCTAAAAGCAGATCAGCTCCCTCCTGCAGTTGCATATTCATGGATAACCCACCGGTAATTTCACTGGCATCACCCTGTTTCAGCAAAACTGCATGTGGTGTGAGATCTACACGATCACTCATCCGCATCCTTACTCCGCCATGAAGTGCATATCTCATTGGAATTTTATTGTTGTTGCCATTAGCAAGAAATTGATTGCGGGGTTGTGTAGGATGATAAGCACTTACACCAAAAAATGCGTTGGCCGCTTTATCAGGTTCTGCATCAAAATACATAAGACCCAGACTTCCATCCAAAGCTGTAGCATTGATACGCATAAATTGTTCATTGGATGGGATGGTTGGGTCGTAGCCTATGAATGGATTGTACTGATTCCCATATTGAAACTTACCCGGATCGATGCCCCGATTCAACATACCTACCTGAAATCCACCACTAATCATTTTGTATTCTGTTAATCGGGCTTTATAGGAAACAGATAGATAACCATTGTTATAATAATATCCTCCATCACCTGTAGTTTGACTCAGCACTGTCATTCCAACTGAAAAAGCATCAGATACACTGATATCACCTGAAATACCTTTGGTAATAAATGGAGAAGCAATAGAAGGCCACTGGTATCTATAATTTGCCGTTACCCTGTAAAAGCCATCATTCACTCCTGTAAGAGCCGGATTCAGCCATAATGGATGCGCATAATACTGAGTAAAATGTGCATCGACCTGCGCTGCTGATCTGTTGATGAATAATACCACCACCAGATTCAATATGAGTAAACATCTACGCATGCATGGATCTGTTTTAAATTTATCTGACCAGGTTAAAAGAACCTGATTTTGTTATTTTATTACCGCTTTGTGATTTTACTTCCAGCGCATAAGAATACCTTCCTGCAGGCGATTGATGGCCTCTAAAAGTTCCATCCCAGCCTTTCTGCCTATCTGTACTGATGAACAGTTCTTGTCCCCACTGATTATAAATCACCAATCGCATGGTTTCAATGGTATTGCCATACACCTGGAAAAAATCGTTGATGCCATCTCCATTCGGAGTAAAAACATTGGGCACATAAATACCATCCCCAAAAGGATTCAATGAAGTGGCAACAGCTTTCACACTATCGCTGTTTTCACAGGTATTTCTACCGATGGCTTTTACCCATATCTTCACGGTTTGATTGGGCTGTAATCCGCTGATCGTATGCTGTAGTCCTTGAAAGCCCGATGAAGGATCATTGTATGTGATACCACTATCCATACTTTGTTTGTAGCCAATAGCATTTTCAACACTATTCCACCTAAACCGTACAGAACTTCCGGTAATATTATCTGCTTGAATCATGGGCGAAGCTGTCTTTTTTCTCAACACGATCGTTGCATTGGCAGCTTTTGCCGGACATATATCAGGATTGCCGGTTGCACGCACCATAAAAGTGGTATCAGCCACAACTGAATTCAGCTTCAGGTATTCACCGGTATGTACTGCCAACGGATTACCTGTAACATACCATTTATATGTAACGCCATTTTGTGGTGAGGGAATAAACAAAGAATCTGATTCCCCATTACAAACAGAATCTTTCTCAAGTCTGATGATAAAGTCATTTACCACCACACCAAGCAATACCTCGGTTGAATCTTTAACAGAACAGATACCATCAGAAACCGTAACGATATACCGACTACTTTGTTTTACCCAGATAGTTTGAGTTGAAGATCCACTATTCCATAGATAAGAAGTAAGCCCCAAACCTGCATCTAATAAAGCACTGTCGGCACAAATTTTTACGGTATCGGTTAACGGTGTAGTTAAGTTGTTTACAGTAATGAGAATACTGTCTTTTGAAACAGTTGTACCAATGGTTCTTGTAACCGTATACCTGGTTGTTTGCTCCGGTTGTACTTGAATATTTTTTGTAGTGGCTCCATTAGACCATCTATAACTGGTATCGGGAATGGGAGCTGTAGAAGAATCCGGATAATATGCCCAGATACCATCAAACCGAGCCCAAATAACACGTTTACCTATTTCATCATAATAGGCATAATTGGGTAATGATGTCCTTGCCATTGCCGGAGGTTGTACAGAACCATCTGCTTGAAACTCTGTAAATCCACCATCTTTCGATGGATGAAAACGAAAAGTTTTGTTCGTGTTATTTAAGAATTGATTGCGGATATAATCTCCTGTTGGCTGAAATCCACCAAAAAGAAAAAATCGCGATTTGTCATAATCATAAGCCAATGCTCCTTCATACTGAATAGACGGTTCATTAACAGGCAGTATATTCTTGAATTGATAAGTATTAAGATCCAATTCCCATAAGTCTTTCAGCCAGCAGAAAATTCCTGTAGCAGTAGCCCATGGACTTCCCAACGTACAAGATCCTGTTAGTTCACTGCCGCTGTAATTACCTTGACCGGAAAAAAGATACAGTTTAGAGCCATCTTTATTTCTGGCAACAATATTGCCACCTTTAGGAGGAGCCATATCAATCGCAGGATTATTTTTTTTCATCTGCCATGCAGTTCCATTGTGTTCGAAAATCCAACTCTTCACTTGTGCAGAACCATAACCGCCATAAATACCCAGCTGATTCAGCAATGGATTCCAGTAAGCAGAAGCCCCATAACATTCATTATCTGCAACGCCTGCTCCAATTTGTGTCCAAGTACCACCATTGGCAGGCAGCGCATAAATATTATCTCGTCCACTTCTCCAACACAATAAACGGTTATTGGTAAAATCGTATACAAAGTCAGAATAATCACCTGGCCAGTTAGTGGCAGGAATAATGGTTACTTCATTTTTTTTCAGATCATAACGTGTAACGGTTCTGTTGATAATGGAATAGAGATACTGATTCACCTTATCGTATCCGAAAGGTTTGATATTAAATGATGATGGATTGATTTGGTTAGCACTAATGAGTTGTTTCCATACACCCGGTAATACAGTGTCTTTAGGTAAAGGATTTCTAAGCTCAAGTTGTATAGATACTCCTTTACAAATAGTGGTGTCAGACTGAATAATAAAACGGCTTGTATCTGCAGCAGAAGACGCATACAGATGGAAGGGAGACATGGCTATATATAAAGCCATGAATAAAGCAAATAATACATTTCGCTTTTTCACGTGGATGGATATTGAATTTTAGCTGCCCTTGCAGATAAGATAAAGATACTAAAACACAACAAGATTATTGCCTTGAAATCGAGAAAAATCAAGCATTTCGGGAGATTCTATAAAAAAGTAGGGATATCACTACAACTCTTTGCGCAACCTCGCTACAGGTATATTCAGTTGCTCTCTGTATTTGGCAACCGTTCTGCGTGCAATATTGTATCCTTTTTCCTGTAGCATTTCTGTTAATACCTCGTCGCTTAAAGGTTTACGCTTGTCTTCAGCTTCTATAATATCACTTAATATTTTCTTTACTTCTCGGGTACTCACTTCTTCCCCACTGTCGGTACTCAGTGATTCACTAAAGAAAAATTTCAATCGATAGGTACCAAATTCTGTTTGTACAAATTTACTATTGGCTACACGACTAACGGTAGATATATCTAACCCGGTAAGCTCTGCAATATCTTTTAAGATCATGGGGCGCATCGTCGTTTCATCACCAGTAAGGAAAAATTCTTGTTGGTGTTTCATGATGGCACTCATGGTGCCAATCAAAGTATCCTGACGTTGCTTGATCATATCAATGAACCACTTAGCAGAATCGATCTTTTGCTTGATGAAAAGAACGGCTTCTTTCTGACGCTTATCCTTTTTACTACCTTTATCATACTCCTTCAACATATCTCGATAACCTTCACTGATACGAAGATCAGGCGCATTTTTAGCATTGAGGGTTAACTCCAGCTTACCATTATTATTCAGGATAAAAAAGTCAGGAACAATATAACTCTCGGCTTTATTGATTTCACCAATATTCCCTCCTGGCTTGGGATTCAACTTGATGATCTGATTGATGACATCACGAATTTGGTCATCTGTTAAATTTAATCCACGCTGAATTTTCTCATAATGCTTTTTGGTAAACTCATCAAAATATTTGGAAAGCACTTGAACTGCCAGTTCTACAGAAATACCTTCACTCAACTTTCTTTTCAGTTGCAGCAATAAACACTCCTTCAAATCTCTTGCACAAACTCCCGGTGGATCAAACTGTTGTATTTGCTGAATGATATCTTCAATTTCTTTTTCCTCCACACTCAAACCCTGACGAAAAGCCAAATCATCTGCAATGGAAGTCAATTCGCGACGCAAATACCCATCATCATCCAAGCTCCCTACAATTTGTTCTGCAATCTTATAATTTCTTTCATCCAATTCCAGCATACCCAATTGGTTCAATACCAATTCATGAAAACTAGTCTCTACCCGAATAGGAATCACTTTTTGATCATCCATTTCCGGATAATTATCATCCTTCATTTTATAATCGGCTATTTCACCGTCATCATCCATTACATATTCACTGATATCTACATTATCATATTCATCTGAACTCCCATCAGGATCTAATTCATCTTCAGGCGAGTTTTCGAACTCATCTTTCATGTCGTCTCCAAAATCATCCGTATGACCTTCTTCATCCATTTCCAGTGCGGGGTTCTCTTCCAATTCTTCTTTGATGCGTTCTTCCAGATTGGCAGTAGGTATCTGCAACAGTTTCATTAACTGAATCTGTTGTGGAGATAATTTCTGCAATAATTTCTGTTGTAACGACTGGCTTAACGACATATCTTCCTCAAAATACAAATGAACAATCCCATTTAGCACTTTTTTTTGTTTAACATCTCATAATGCTAAAACGCCGTAAATTTACGTACAATCATTGCAAGATGTTAGCGAAACGGATTTGTTTGTTTGTGAATTTATTCCTAATTACTGCAGTTTCCACGAAAGCGCAATTCATTACGTCTGTGCAGTCAAAACCTATATTGACAGATAGTTTACGAAATACAGGCTTTCGTTTACTGTCTGAAGATTACTACTGCAAAAACTTATCATTTTTTTGTAAAAAGGAATTGCAACTTGAAAAGATCACTAAAGTGCCATTTCGTTTTCGATTAGGCAGCTTAGATCACGTTAATCTATTGGAAGGAAAGCAGTCTACATTCATACCGGCTTCTCTTAAGCGGCCATCCGGTTTTCGTAAGGAATAGAGCGATGTTGAATCTGGTCATTCAAAGCTTCGATCAATAAATTTTTATCTTCTTCAGCTAATTTTTCAAAAGGAATACTATCTGAAAAGTAGGTTGACATGTACTTAATTGTGATCTTTTTATCATCGACTACTATTTTCCTTACATCACTCCAAACAATAATTTCACTTTCTCTTACATGATAACTAGCCTCATATACACACCATTTGATGCCTTCAGAGTCAACTTGAATAAAACAATTATTAACCTTACTATTTTTATACTTTTTATAAGACCTTTCAAGAAAACTGTAAAAAAGAATGACATGGGCAGATGGTACAAACCACTGATCCAAAAAATCATCAGAATCAAAGGGTACTGCCATTCGGAAAATATTGTATCCAATGAGTAGCAAAAAGATAATTACCCCAAAATAAAACCAGAAATTAAGGGGCACCGGTTTATAATAAGCAGTATATGATTTAGGCTCAGGCATTCACTGTAGCATTTGCCAATACTTTTTTAATAACTGCTACCATTTTTTCACCCTTCTCTTTGATCTGCTCTTCTGTCCATAACAAGCTAATAGCGGTTGAAATACATCTACTCATTACAGCATCGCTTGCAGCAAATGAACTGTCTTTCAGTTTCAATAATGCTTGTTGTTGAACATCACTCAATCTATTTAAGGTAATTGCATTTTTCAGGTGATCCCATTTGCTGATATAGTGCCAGTTATTCGCATACCAATAAAAATTACCTGCTAATATTCCTTGCTCTTTCATTTCAGCGATCACCGCTTTTGTCAACGCTTCAGTTGGTAAAAACCAGCTCAAGAAACTACAACTATCACCTGCTTCATCAGGTACTCTTCTAAAACTTAGTTCCGGTATGTTTTCCAGATATGCTCGTAACGCTTTATTATTTTTACGCTGCAAACTCAAAAAAGTATCCAGCTTTCTGATTTGTGCCAATCCCACAGCAGCATGCAATTCACTGATCCTAAAATTGTATCCAATGAAAGGATGCAGATCTGCACCGCGATCAACACCCTTGTGGTCATGTCCATGATCTGTATAACCATCACATTTAGTCCAAACATCTTCACTGTTGGTCATCACCACACCGCCTTCCCCACAAGTAATGGTTTTTACAAAATCAAAGGAGAAAGTACCTGCATGACCAATGGTACCCAATGCTTTTCCTTTATAAGTTCCACCGATACTTTGACAAGCATCTTCTAATAAGATCAGGTTATGTTCAGTACAAATTATTTTCAACGCATCCAGATCGGCCATACTACCACACATATGAACAGGCATCACACATTTTGTCTTTGGGGTAATGGCTGCTCTCACTGCAGCAGGTGAAAGCGTCAATGTTTCATCCACATCCACCAATACCGGTACCGCTCCCACACTCAATACCGCTTCAAAACTGGCCACAAAAGTGAAAGAAGGCATGATCACTTCATCGCCTGCTCCAATATTCAAAGCAGACATAGCCGTGGTTAATGCAGCGGTTCCGCTGGACGTTAAATGAGCATATTGACAATCAAATACTTCAGTGATGGCTTTTTCCAACTCCTGGGCTTTCCACATCCCTTTCCTTGGACCATCAAACCCATAACGCATCAGGATGCCTGTTTCCAGCACATCATTCACTTCTTTTCTTTCCTCAGCACCAAATAATTCGAATCCAGGCATAGTTGCAAAGTTTGATGCAAAAATAAGGAAGAAGTTGACAGATGACAGAAGACAGATGACAGAAGCAAAAAGATTCTCGTTATCTATCATCTGTCAACTATCAACTGTCACCTATCTTTGCCCCATGACTCCAACACTCTTCTACTGCTACGACGCCTATTGTGGGTGGTGTTATGGATTTAGTCCGGTAATGAAAAAAATACAAGAACAATATCCTCAATTACCCATTGAAGTATTATCAGGTGGGATGATTTTACCGGAAGAACCCGTTTCCATTGCTGCTACGGCCGGATATATTCAAAAAGCATACAAAACAGTAGAAGAATATACCGGTATTACATTCGGACCCGACTATTTGTGGCATATCAACAATCCGGATCTGAGCGATTGGTTTCCGCATTCTGAAAAACCGGCCATTGCTCTTTGTATTTTCAAAGAGTTCTATCCGGATCAACAAGTAGGTTTTGCATCTGATTTACAATACGCTTTACATTTTGAAGGTCGTGATTTAACAGATGATGAAGCTTACAGACATTTACTAGAGAAATACAGCATCCACCCTGAAACTTTTTATGAGAAACTGAAAAGTGATACGTACAAAGAACAGGCCTATTATGAGTTCTCATTGGTAAAACAATTACAAGTGACAGGTTACCCTTGCGTATTGATACAAATCAGTGAAACAAAATTTCATCTGTTGGCAAGAGGATATACCGATTTTGATACACTGAAAAGCAGACTGGATAATGTTTTAAATGAGTTACAACAGGGCTAACACTAACACAAAGAAACGTTAAGATATAAGAGTGGTTGTTGCTTATCGATTCATCAGAATAGTTTTCGTTTTCAAATCATATACACATGAAGTTGATATTTACCATCACAGCGCTAAGCTGTGCAGTTGCTTTAATGGCACAGAATGCCAAAATGGATTTTGAAAAATATGAACCGAAAAGTACACTCGTAGTACCGGAACACAAAGTCGCCAAAGCCAAATTCCCTTTTATTGATGTACACAATCATCAATTCAATATGCCCTCACAAGATGTAAAAGCATTATTGAAACAAATGGATGAACTGAACATGCGTGTGATGGTGAATTTAAGTGGCAGGGGATTCAAATCGGTGAATGGACAATTTGGTTTACAGGATCCACAATATTTGGCTGATGCCATTGCCAATGCAAAGAAAGCAACGCCCAACAGGATCATTCATTTTACCAATGTGTCATTCATTGGTGTGGGAGAACCCGGATGGGCAGAAAAAGCGGTGAAGGAATTAGAGAACGATGTAAAAGCGGGTGCCAATGGTCTGAAAGTGTATAAAAACTTAGGGTTTTCCTTTAAAGACAATACCGGCAAGTTATTGCGCATAGATGACCCCAGATTGGATCCGATTTGGGCAAAATGTGGCGAATTAAAAATACCGGTGCTGATCCACAGCGCAGACCCAGAACCATTCTGGCAACCTTTAGATGATCAAAATGAACGTTGGCTGGAATTGGCCACCAGACCAGATCGTAAAAGAACTGATACCGATCCGGCACCTTGGGCTGATCTCATTCAACAACAGCACAATATCATCAAGCGTCATCCAAAAACCAATTTTATTGCAGCACATTTTGGATGGTATCCAAATAATCTCGCTAAACTCGGCAGCTTATTAGATAACATGCCCAATATGTATATAGAATTTGGGGCAGTGATTGCAGAACTAGGCAGACAACCAAGAACAGCCAAAGCTTTTTTTGATAAATATCAGGATCGTATCATGTTTGGAAAAGACAGTTGGGTACCTGATGAGTATGCTACTTATTTCCGTGTATTGGAAACAACAGATGAATACTTCCCCTATCACAAAAAATACCATGCTTTTTGGAAAATGTATGGGATGGGATTGAGTGATGAAGTGTTGAAGAAAGTGTATTATAAAAATGCACTCAGACTGATTCCGAATATTGATAAGACTTTATTTGCTGATTAGTATAGTAAAGAATTAGCCACAGATTCGTCCACCTTGGTGGATGTATCTGTGGCTAATTCTTTTAAAACAATCTTTTATCCGGTAGCGTCACCCTTTGTAAGCGAATATAAATAGTAAATTGTCTACGATGATGTGTTTGGTATTCAAAACTTTTTATAATCCAGCTGTATGAATTTATTTACACTTTTATTCTTAACAATTTTTCCTGATTTATTAATATTTTTATCTACAGCAATAAGCATCACTATAACAGAACTAAGTGCAATCTGACATCATTATAAATAATTTACTTTCTTGAACTTTGCACATTGTGGCTTTTTATCAAATAATAGATTATTGAACCCGCTACCGGTAACAGTATGATCAAGTAAGTCATATTAGCCTTATACCTTTTTGAGAAGCTCTTTTGTTTTTGTAAGTCAACTATTGAGAATATAATCCCTGTTACGAAAAGTAAGAATATAATGATAGCCATCGTCATACAATTTAATAAATACTAGATAAAATGACACATGCTGCTGAAATTGATGTCCAACAAGAGACCCAGCCAGCAACAGGAGCATCACACCACCATTCACCAAATGTTCCTTTTACTTCTGAGGCTTCTTTAAAACAACCATAACATTCCCAAAAACCTAGATTTCCATTATGATTACTATCACAAGGTACTGCCTTATTGGATATTTTGTTTTCACTCGCTACAATAGTTTTTATTTGTTCTGTGTTTCTTCCTGGCATCCTTATTGAGTGAAACTTTACCGAAAGCTCATATGTGAGGCTTTTATATGTTCTTTTCTCAATTATATTGTCTTTTATGTTAAAAGTAGAATGATGGAAATTATCATAATTAACATCAATTGATCTTATTTCGCCATTTTTAGTTTCAAAATCAAAATTTGACAAATCACTTATGTTCATAGCGTATTTATCATTGTAAGGTAAGTACCTAGTATCATGGAGATCTACAACATCTAAAGTAGCTGTAATTTTATCTCCCTTTTTAATTTCAACGGTGAAAAAGTGATACCATTCGTTTCTAACTTTAATACTATCTACTTTAACATTTTTGAAATCAAATTCTCCATATTTTTCAATATCATTCTTAGCGCGACTAAATGTTTCTGACTTTAGGAAATTTTCAATAGTAGGGTTAATACTTGCTGGAATAGCATCTTCCTTTTTACACCCATAAATGATAAAAGAAAAAATAATAATGACAAATGCAGCAGAGAAAACTCCCTTGTTAAATGTTTTTACGTTTTTCATTGGATATCTATTTTAGAATTTAAAATTAAACTCTAAAATAGATTCAGTCAGTATATTAAACGACTGTGTTTTTTCGCAGTTTTTATAGACTCATGTAAAACTATATTTAAGAAATACAATGTAAAGCAACACGGTTTCCTTCAGAATCAATGAACACAGCCATGAAGCCATATTCAGGAGATATTTCTGTTTTTGGAACGATGATCTTTCCACCTGCAGCTTCCACTCTATTTAAGATAATCTGAAGATCTGGATTGCCATTTAGATATACCAATGGACCATCTGTTGCAGATACTTTATGAAAGCCGCCACTATCGCAAAGTGCGCCTCCAACGGCAACACTATTATCTACCGGAAACATGCGCATTTTGATATTGGGCAGATCCAATGGAATCATTTTAAAATCAAAAATCGTTTCATAAAACTGTTGTGCGCGGTTGATATCCGTTACTGGAATTTCAAACCAACTGATCGCATGTTCCATAAATATCTGTTTTAGGGTGTTAAGTATTATAGCTTAGATCTTGTTTCTTTTAGTCCTTTCATTTTTAAATATTCCAATAACTCTTTGGCATCTTCTCCTCCTCTTTGTGCATGATGCAGCAGCGTGAATCCATGAGGTCCTCGAGCTGTTAAATAAGCCGGGAAAGCTTCTATAAATCCTTTCACTATTTCCGTTTTACCCAACATGGTTAATACAAATAAATTGGTTCTGGCTCCTTTTTCGATCAAAAATTGAGCGATTTCTTTATTACCCACATGACCGGCTCCTTCTATGGCTGTTTCAAAATCACCACCTCCCAAATCATGTGCTGCATACACCAGCGCAGGCTGCTCTTCATAGAGTTTTTTTACTTTATCAAGGTTATTATGTCCCGCTCCCACAAATTCTTGAACCAATAACTTATCCAAGGGCGGAACTTTTTCTGTTTGTGCCACCAGTCCGGAAGGCGCATATAATACAGCGGTTCCAAATGATAAAGTCTTTAAAAAATCTTTTCTTTTCATACATGGATCAGTACCTCTGCAGGGGGATTAAATATTAATATGATTTGTTAAAGAATTTTCTGATGAAAAATAGCATAAGTCATTTCAGGAAGACAAAAAATATGGGCTTCTCAGTGCTTCACTCATCACAAGTTATAACCACCTGTCGATGAATACAACCATTGACGCTGAAATCTTCGATCATACAGGATGGTTTTACTGTATTTATCCGTAAGAACTTAGTTGTATAGACCTGCCAACTCTGATGCTTTTTCCCTTACTTTGCAGCCCTAACATTTTGTATATGGAGTATAGTAAATTGATATCTATTACCGGACTTCCCGGATTGTTTGAAATGCTTGGAAGCAAGACTGATGGCGCTATTGTGCGTTCATTGGATGATAAAACCACCAAGTTTGTCAGCAGTCGTGTACATAACTTTTCTCATTTGGAAAGTATTGAAGTATATACGGTACGCGAAAACGTGAATCTTGTAGAGGTATTTCAGGCCATGGAAAAAAGCAAGGAAAAATTACCTGCAGAAAATGATGCTAAAGCAGTGAAGACGTATTTTGAAAAAGTATATGCTGATATGGATTTTGATCGTGTATATGCCAGCGACATGAAAAAGATGGTGAAATGGTTCAATATCCTGAAAGCCAATCAGGTAGAGCTCAAATTATCTGAAGAAGAAACTGAAGAAGGAGAAGCATAATCTTTTCCAACCGCCTTAAAACCCGCAGTCAGTAGCTGCGGGTTTTTTATGCAGTAGTATTTAGAACCTGCAAAAAACCGCAAATAAAGTAGAATCCTTAACTTGTGCCCAGAACCTCACCATATGAAAAAACTTTTTCTGTTCTGTCTTTCTGCATTGATTTTCACAGGTATCGCTGCTCAACAATTTTATGAGCGTACACCCGAAGCTGATAAATGGGTACGCAAACAATTCCGCAAATTATCGAAAGACCAACGCATCGCTCAGTTGATGATCATCCGTGCACATAGCAATCTTGGAGCTGATCATGTAAAGGAAGTGACCGATCTCATCAAAAAATACAATGTAGGTGGTCTGTGTTTTTTCCAGGGCGGACCTGTTCGCCAAGCCAATCTCACCAATGAATATCAGAAGATCGCTAAAACGCCTTTGATGATTGCCATTGATGGTGAGTGGGGTTTGGGTATGCGATTAGACAGCGTGATCAACTTTCCTCGACAACTGATGATGGGCGCAGTTCCGGATGCAAAACTGATTTATCAATTCGGATTAGCTGTGGGTGAACAATGTAAAAGAATAGGCATCCATGTGAATTATGCACCGGATATTGATATCAATAATAATCCTATGAATCCTGTGATCAATGATAGGAGTTTTGGCGAAGACAAATACAAAGTGGCGCTCTTTGGTGTACAATACATGAAAGGCATGCAGGATGTAGGTGTGATGGCATGCGCAAAACATTTTCCGGGTCATGGTGATGTAAGTGTAGACTCTCATTATGATCTACCTGTGATCAATAAAACACGTGCACAATTGGATCAGTTGGAATTATATCCTTTTCGCGAGTTGATCAAAGCGGGTGTAGGCAGTATGATGATTGCCCATTTGGCCATTCCTTCCATTGATACCACTGCCAATCTTCCTACTTCTTTATCCGCAAAAAATGTAACAGACCTACTGCGTAATGAATTGGGTTATCAAGGCATTTCGTTTACGGATGCATTGGAAATGCAGGGTGTTGCGAAATTTTTCCCTAAAGGAGATGCATCTGTTATGTCGTTGATAGCAGGTAACGATATGCTTTGTTTGCCTGGAGATATCCCGGGAAGTATCCAAAAAGTAAAACAAGCCATCAAAGAAGGAAAACTTACTTGGGATGATCTCAATGCAAGGGTTAAAAAAGTATTACTGGCAAAATACCATCTCGGATTACATAAAAAACAAGTGATCAATACTGAAAATTTAGCAGAAGATCTCAATGCAAAAACCAATGAAATCAAAAAGGCATTGGCAGCCAATGCATTGACTTTACTTCGCAAAAACAATGAAAACTTATTACCCCTTAAAAGTAATAAAGTAGCTTTCATAGGCATTGGCATCAATAAAGCCAATACTTTTGCAACACGTGTACAGCAAGCGTTTAACGCAGATCTCTTCTTTTTTGAAAACAAGGATACCATTACAAAAGTCAACAGTATTCTTGAACAACTCAAGAATTATGACGCAGTTGTGGTAGGATTTCATAATTACAATCGCAGACCCGCCAGTCAATTTGGTTTGAGTAAAAACAGTCTTGATTTATTGAACAAATTACAAGGAAACAACAGCATCACATTTGCTTTTGGAAACCCTTATGCAGTTCAATACATCTGCAATAGCAATAATCTAGTTGTTTGTTACGAAGATGATGAGATCACACAACAGGCTGCTGCTGATCTGTTAATGGGCAAAATCAATGCTAAAGGAAAATTACCGGTAACCGTTTGTGAAGGATTTCGTTTTGGAGATGGTATTGTTTATGATAATATGCTTCCGCTTGCCAAACCAGAAACTGTAGGCATGCGAGGTGAAACACTTCAACAAATCGAAGCCATTGCAAAAGCCGCCATCGATAGTGGCGCTGCTCCGGGTATGGTAGTACTAGCCGCCAAGAACGGGAAAGTAGTGTATCACCAGTCATTTGGTCATACCAATACCGATCGTTCAATACCTATGAAAAATGATATGGTATTTGATCTGGCATCGGTTACAAAAATTTCAGCGACTACCATGGGTATCATGAAATTGTATGAAGAAGGAAAAATTGATCTCAACAAAACTTTAGGTGATTACCTCAGTTGGACAAAAGGCACTGATAAAGCACCTTTAAAATTGGTTGATATTTTACTGCATCAAGCCGGATTAAACCCCTTTATTCCTTTTTATCGTGAAGTGATTGATACGGCAACAGGAAATCCTTTTCCACTATATTTCACTCAAACAGCTACAGCACAATATTCTTATCGCGTTGCAGAAAATGTATACTTACGCAATGATTGGAGAGATACCATGTTCAGCAGGATTTTATCCAGCAAACTCACCGAACAAGGTAAGTATGTTTACAGTGATAATGATTTTATTTTTTTAGGTCAAATCATTGAAGCAGTGAGTGGAATGAGCTTAGACAATTATGTTCGTAAAACTTTTTATGAACCCTTGGGCATGACTTCTACCATGTACAAACCAAGAGAGTCAATGCCATTAAGTGTATTGGTACCCACAGAAGTAGAAACACATTTTCGCAAACAACAAATGCATGGTGATGTACACGATGAAGGTGCTGCCATGTTTGGAGGTGTTGCCGGACATGCAGGTTTATTTAGTAACGCCTATGACCTCGCGAAGCTGTCTCAATTATTACTGAATGGAGGAGAGTTGAATGGCATTCGTTTGTTGAATAAAACAACGATCGATAAATTCACTGCCTATAATAGTGAGATCAGCCGTCGTGGATTGGGTTTCGATAAGCCCGAAAAAGACAATGCCACCCGAAAAGAACCTTATCCATCGCTGAGTGTTTCCCCTGCTACTTTTGGACATACCGGTTTTACAGGAACCTGTGTTTGGGTAGATCCGGCTCAGCAACTGATCTATATCTTTCTTTCCAATCGGGTAAATCCTAGCCGAAATAGTAACAAACTAGGCCGCTTAAATGTGCGTCCAAACATACAGGAAGCCATTTATGGAGCTATTGTGAGGTAAAACCAGATTTCTATAAATATTACTTTGTAGGCTTTAACTTCGTATACTATAATCATTAATGTATACATATGAAGTCTGCTCTGCAATCTGTTTTAGCCGTAATTGTTATTGCGGTAGTATTTACTTCCTGCTCAGGTGGTGGCCCGAAAGAGGCTCGCTTTATTCCTAAATCATCCAGTGCTGTGATCGTTTTAGATCCGGGAGCGATGCAAGACAAGCTCACTAAAGGAGGTATCAGCATCGATACATTACTGAGTCGTGTATTTAAGAACGATTCTATTGATGCAAAGGACAAAGAAAAATTGAATGAGTTTAGAACCAATGCAGGTGTGAATTGGCAGAGTCAGTTCTTCTTCTTCCTATCACAAAAAGGCAATCCATCTACACCTGAAGGTGGTACTACGGTTATGAACCTGATGGGCGGATTAACAGATGCTGCCAAATTTGAAGCATGGCTGAAAAAACAAGATGATTTCAGCAAAAAAACGGTTGTAAAGGAAAAAGACTATACATATTTAGTAGCAGAAGACAATACCATCGTTTCATGGAGCGATAAAAATGTAATCGTAACCATTTACAATTTTAGCCAGCAACCTACCTATGATACAGTAACCATGCAATTCAAGATTCCTGAAAAGAAGAATGTTGAAGCTGAAATGAAAGAGCAGGTAAAGACTTACTATACACAGGCGAAAGATGCATCGATGGCTAGCGTGAAAGAATTTACCGGCATGTTTAAAGAGAAAGCAGATGGTTATGCATTCACATCTTCAAACAGTTCATTGTCTGCCCTCAGCATGTTACCTGTTTCTTTACCGAAAGTAGAGGAGCTACTGAAAGACAACTATTCCGCTTCAACGCTGAGCTTTGAGGACGGTAGAATTGTGGCTAAATCTAACACTTTCACCAACCCATTGGTAAGTAATATTTTAAAGGAATATGCAGGACCTACGGTTAATTTATCGATGATCGAGAGATACCCATCTGATAAAATCAATGGTATTGTGTTGGCATCTTTTAATCCGGAGATCTTTGGCGGCTTCTTGAAGCAACTCGAAGTAGAAGGATTGGTAAATGGCATGATGGAAAAAACAGGTTTCTCCGTTCAAGACTTGTATAAATCATTAAAAGGAGAGATTGCAGTAGTGGTATCTGATCTGGGTTCTTCTCAGCCTGAACCTCAGGAAAGAAAAGATGAAAAAGAAATGACCATGAAAAAACCAATGGGTAAAATGATACTGAATGCACCTGTTGGCGACAAAGCCAGTTTTACCAAGCTCATGGATAAAGCCACCGAATTGGGCTATTTCACGAAAAATGGCAGCACTTATAAAAGTGGTGAGTTGATGAAAGTATTGGGTATTTATATGCAGGCTGATGATAAAAATTTGGTTATCGCTAGTGATTCATTAACGTATACACAGTATATGTCTGGCAATAATAAAGCTGTCATCAATACCGAAACACTGAACAGATTCAAAGGAAAATCAACCGTTTTCTATTTCGATATCGCCAATACGATTGGTGGATTTTATGGTAATGGCGGAGATTATAACCAATCTATGAAAACTGCCAAAGAAACTTTCAAAGACATTATCGGCACTTCAGATAATTTCGATGGCAAGAGTATTAAAGGCACATTTGAAATTCGCATGCAGAACGAAAAACAAAACAGTCTGGTTACCCTTACCAGTCTGATCACAGATATCGCAGTAGACATGAGAGTAGCAGCACGCAGACAAAAAGAAATGGAGGAGAAAATGTTCCCCGGGGGTTTCCCAGCGATCATCCGCACGAACTAATTGAAATTGTTGCGTCAAATAAAAAGTCCTGTTGTAGCAGGACTTTTTATTTGACCCTATAGAATGATAACTTAGCGTCATGATCCTATCACTACATAATGTTGTACCTACCCCTCTGAAAGACAAAGTGCTGCAGCAAGGTTCTGATGTATGGAATCGTGAGGTTCGTTTTTCTGCTGGGCAATGCACAAAAATCAAAGCTCCCAGTGGTACCGGAAAAACTACATTGATCCATTCTTTATACAAATTGCGCGAAGATTATAGTGGTATAATAGAATGGGATGGCATGAGCTTACAACAATTACCTGCTGAACAATTGGCGCAATACAGACAAGAAAAAATCAGTATTATTTTCCAGGATCTGCGTTTATTTCCCAACCTAAGTTCCTTTGAAAACATAGAACTGAAAAGGGTTTTACAAAAACCATATTACGATCAGGAAAAAATTTTTAGCATGGCAACGGAATTAGGTGTTCAACATATTCTACACCAAAAAGCCGGTATTTGCAGCTATGGAGAACAGCAAAGAGTTGCTATTATCAGAGCCCTGATTCATCCATTTTCCATGTTGGTGATGGATGAGCCCTTTAGTCATTTAGATCAGGCAAATACAGCAAAAGCTGCTGCGCTGATCATGAGAGAATGTAAAGACAGAAATGCAGGTTTTATCATTACTGATCTTGATGATGATCATCATTTTGCATACGATCAAATATTGAATTTATAAGTAGACAACCATGAATGATCTGAATATCCTTCTAAAAAAATTAATCAAAACAGCTACGGGCAGAGCTAGGTATGCTATGGCCATCATGGGGTTATCTGTTGCCTTGTTATTGATACTGGCAGCGGTACAGATACAGGTGAACTACAATGAACTTTTACAAGGAAAACAGAACAAAGACAGTATAGCCAATTTTTTAGTTGTCAATAAAATACTGACCGATCAGAATATAGGAAAAGCGGTACTCACACAAGAAGAAATTGATGATATCAAAGCACAGCCATTTACAGAAGCAGTAGGTGTTTTGGCAACCAGTCGCTTCAAAGCTTCTATTCAAAGCAGCAGTGATGTTTTTCCATTTTATACAGACATTGCTTTTGAAAGTGTTCCCGATGCGTTTTTAGATGTAAACACAAAAGAATGGAATTGGAATGAAAACAGTGCTTATGTACCCATCATTGTGCCGGGTATGTTTCTAGACATTTATAATTTTCAATTCTCATTATCACAAGGCTTACCACAATTAACACGGGAAATAGTGAAAATGATTTTTTTCAATGTAAATGTGTATGCTGTTGATGGTACAACACGTGTATTCAGAGGCAAAGTAGTAGGTTTCAGCGACAGGGTATCCTCTTTATTAATTCCACAATCATTCATGGATCATGCCAATGCATTGTATGGAAAAAATACAGGTAGTGCTCCATCCAGAATCATCATTAGAACCAAGGATCCCGGACATCCGGATTTGATCAGCTATTTGAAGAAAAAACAATTGACAACAGATCAAGATAAAACCAGGTTTAGTAAGTACAGACAAATTGTAGAAATAGTGGTGAATATTACCGGTGTAACAGGATTGCTCATGTTTTTATTTGCGATGTTGATCTTCTCCTTGTTCATACAACTCACCATCAGCTCTTGCAGAGAAGAAATAAAACTATTGATTAGTTTAGGTGCTTCGCCATCACAATTGCGCTCATTTCTAGCACGTCAATTTTTCCCATCCAATATTTGGATTGTGCTGTGTTCGTTATGTGTTATATCTGTTGCACAGTATGCATTGGCCCTATTTTTACAACAACAATCTGCTTACATTTCCCCGTTCATATCTTCTATCACAATAAGCATTTCTGTTTTAGTATTATTAATCATTTATATACTTAATCGAAAGAGTATTCATACTAATATTTCAAAATAATGATTATATAAATTGTTTATCAACATATTTATAAATAAATATTTTATATATTCGTTTTAAAAACGGTTTAAAAATTCAGTGAAAACACCTGCCTATATTCCGTGAATAAATAGTGCATTCATAAGAAAAAAAACAGAACTTTGTATCTGATGGGAAAAAAAACTGGATAAGTCTCATCTTAACAACTTGTAGCACCCATTTCGTTAAACCTTGGTCAAAACCTATTAAAAATAGACAGATGAAAAAGTTTCAAATTTTAGGCACAGTTTTACTACTGTCAGTAGTTACCATCCTTCTGGTAGCCTGCCAGAAAGAACAGGATGGTGTTGCAAACGAAGTTAACAGCACAAGAAATAACGAATCCATTGCTGCTGTGGAAGTCAATGCGTCTGACATTCCAGGTATCATTGACAGAAATGAAGCTGCTAAACTTGCTGCTAATTATGCAAATGCAAATATTAACACATCTACCTCTGTTAGATTTGATATAAAAGACATCCAAAACTTTTTAAGCGTTTTGAGAAAAGAGGGGTCTAAAAGTTTTACTGTGAATTTCGGAATCTACAAAGGAGGTAGCCACGACGGAAGACTTACTGTCTTTTTCTCAGGTGACAAGAAAACCAGTAGTGGAAATGTTCGAGGTAATTTTGAAGATGGATCAGAAAAATACTTAAACCATGGTGGTTTAGTTCCTTAATAGAATAATTACTTAAAATAGTTGATTCAAAAATTAGATAAACCCCTTCCATGTTGGAAGGGGTTTATTCCTTAATTTAAGTGCATGTCCGAACATTTCAGACAATATCTACACCTATATCTAGAAGTCCTTAGTCTACTGATTAGTTTACTCTTTTTAAAGGATCTGAAAAGAAATAAAGCGTTTATATATTTTGTACCATTTCTGATAATAACTGTTGCAGTTGAATGTATTGCTAAACTATTGACAAATACTGAAAACCCAAATGAATATCGATCAGTCAGATATATGATTTTTAATGTTTTTACGACTTGCGAATTCATTTTTTATTCTATCCTATTTTTGATTTACCTCTCCAACAAAACACTTAGAAAAATAATTACCATATTAATTCCTGTTTATATCATTTCAGTGGCAATCAATATTGGCTATATTCAGGGTACTGACAAGTTTCATCGTTATACATTTTTGTTAGGTGCCTTTCTAATGGTTGTATACAGTTGCTTCTTTTTATATGAATCCATTTTACCTGATTCAATCAATATCAAATTATCAGAGCACCCTTTCTTTTGGGTAGCAATTGGTTTGCTAATTTTTTATTTAGGTTCTGTTATTATTAATGCACTTTTTGAATATCTTACAAGCGCAGCCTTAGGGAAGCAGGGAACTGAGATATATTCTTACATTAATAATGGTTTGAACGTAATATTGTACGGATCATTTATTATTTCATTTATTCTATGCCGAAAGAACAGGAAGACATCCTCATCACCATCGTTATAGCATCGGTATTTCTGGTTTTAATCGGATTTTTCTTGTTGCTGATCGTATTTGTTTTTTTACGCAGACAAAGAAAATTTCAACTGGAAAGGGATGAGATGAAAAACAAATTTGAACAGACCATTCTGAAATCACAACTAGAGATCCAGGAACAAACTTTTAGCCATATCAGTAGAGAAATCCACGATAATATTGGACAAGTATTAAGTCTGGTCAGACTGAACTTAAGTACCTTTACGAATATTGAAGAGCACGAGAAACTGGAACATACCGATGAATTGTTAGGGAAGGCAATCAAAGATTTACGCGATCTGAGTCATAGTTTACAAACGAATAGGATACAGGATATAGGAATTGTTGAGTCTATCAGACAACTCTTGAATAACTTACAGAAGAGTGGTCGATATAAAACAGATCTTTCAGTAGCAGAGAATTTTACGGGTATTGATAAGAATACGGACCTCATCATGTTTAGAATGGTTCAGGAAATTATCAATAATATCATGAAACATGCCAAGGCTGACCAGATATCTGTAAAAATCGAGGGCAACGAAAATGAAGTTCAGCTGATCATAAAAGATAATGGGATTGGATTTGACATGGAAAAATTTAAAACTGCCGGACCAGGTATCGGTTTACAGAACATATTTAACAGGGCAAAAATGATTCATGCCACTGTTGATATAAAAAGTGAGCCGGGAAACGGAACAGCCATTATATTGCAGGCGAAATCGAAATAACCTTAGTATGACCTTTGTAGCACTTGTGGACGATCATGAATTACTTCGTAGCGGTCTCGCTTCAATGATCAATTCATTTGAAGGCTTCAAAGTAATTATGGAAGCCGGTAACGGTAAGGAATTCATAGAGGCGTTGAAAAACAATAAGCCACCGGCCATTGTTTTACTGGATATCAATATGCCATTAATGGATGGCTTTGAAACCGCTGAATGGATCAAAGCCAATATGCCAGAAACCAGGGTATTGGTATTAAGTATGCTGAAAAATGGTGCCCGTGGCTATTTACTCAAAGACAGTAAACCCAAAGTCTTTAAACAAGCCCTCGAAAACATACGCGATACAGGTTATTTCATCAATGAATTAGTGAGTGATAAACTCATGCACTATATCAGCAATGAAGACTCCTTCCTCGGTGATGGATCTCCACTCAGCAGCCTAACAGAAAATGAAACCATTTTCTTACAATGGATCTGCTCCGATAAAACCTATAAAGAGATTGCTGAAGAAATGCATATCAGTCCACGTACCGTTGATACCTATCGCGATAATCTCTTTAAGAAATTAGACATCAAAACACGGGTTGGACTAGCCATTTTTGCTATCAAGCATGGTATTGTAAGCGTATAAGCGTTAACGCTGATTCCACATTGTAGCATACAGGCTTTTCTTTTGTATCAGGTATTGATGTGAACCCCTCTCTATTAGTTTACCCTCTTGTAATACCAATATTTCGTCACAGAACCTAAGTGTTGTTAACCTATGTGCTACAAGAATGATTGTTATACCCTTTCGACGATGGTATTGCAAACATTCCTGCACTACCGATTCACTGATGGTATCTAATGAAGCCGTGGCTTCATCTAATAATAATATAGATGGTTGACGGTACAACGCACGCACAATACCAATTTTCTGTTTTTGTCCGCCAGATAAGTTTGTTCCCTGCTCTTGTAATACGGTATGATACCCATCCGGTAAGCTGCGAATGAAATGATCTAATCCTACTTGCTGACAAAGTTTTATTACGCTATCCATATCAACAGCTGTATTCAAACAGATATTTTCAAGAATAGTACCTGAGAGTATATCCGTCTCTTGTGGGACTATGGCGATTTTCTGTCTTAATTCGTTAAGACTTACATCATTGATATCCGTGTCACCAATGCGTATTTGTCCACTTTGTAATGGATATAAACGTAATAATAAATGTAACAAAGTAGATTTTCCTGACCCACTTTCACCAGCTATCCCAATACAAGCAGCCGAGTTGATCTGAAAAGACAAATCAGTAAAGACTATTTGCCTGCTACCATATCTAAAACTGACTTTATCAAATACAATGGCACCTGCTGTAAAAGAGCATTGATAACGACCGATCAGAGTAGCTTTTTCAGTTTCTAATTCCATGATCTCAAAAAGACGATCTGATGCTATCATGGCTTCCTGAAAGCTTTTGGTACTTCCTATTAATACCAAAACAGGACCGGTAAAATACCCGATAATACTATAAAAAGACAGCAAAGTACCGGGTGTAAGTGTTCGCTCAATCACTAATATTGAGCCTATCCACAAAATGAAGAGAGTAAAAAGTTTTGTCGAAAATTCTGCTATAGAGGAAACTGCAATATTCCTGGTACCGGTAGCATACAGGGTACGCAATAAACCGACAAGCTGCATCTCATTTTTTTCCATCATTACATATTCCAGTCCAAAACGTTTGATAGTAGCTGATGCTTGTAAAGTACCTACTAGTTCTGTTTCCATGGCAGCACTTCTTTCCATCAATTTTCTTTGCCAATACTTGTTGATTTTATTGCTCAGAAAATAGAGTGCCAAATAAAGCGGTAATAATACGAGCATCCATAAAGCCAACTTACTGCTATAAAAAAACATCAATAAAAAAGAACAGAGCAGGATCAAACTATTCACTACTACCTGCATGATTGTATCACTGATAAAATTCCTGATCATAACAGCATCATTAATTCGACTCAATACTTCACCCGTTCGCATAGTATCAAAGAAAACCTGTGGGAGTTGTAAGAGGTGACGCAGATAATGGGTAATGAGTGCTGCATCCATTCTTTGCCCCACCTGCAATCCAAGTACCGCCTTAAACGTACCTGTATATTGTTGAACACACAACAATAAAATCATCATCATACTGATCAGATTCAAAAATCCCAGATCTCCATCCACAAATATGGTATCCACTAGTTTCTGAATATAGATACTGACTGAAAGACCCAAAATAGTATATACCAAGGCCCCCATAAACCCTTGTAACAATAAGGATCGATTGGAGTATAGTAAATGAAATAGCCTTTGTCTTGTACTGATGATGGCCGTAGAACCGGATACTGTTATTGAAGGTTCCAGTAAAAGAAGTACACCGGTCCAAATTTTGGCAAAAGCATCCGGATTTGTCTTCACTAGTGTACCCGTTCCCGGATCCATATACACGAGCTGATGTTTGTTGATTCGATAGAGTACTACAAAATGTTGCAACCCATTTTCCAATAATACATGTGCAATAGAAGGAAGTGGAATCTGACGAATCACTTCAGAATTTGCACGTACCGCCTTTGCTTGAAAACCCATTTTCTGCGCAGCCTCTACCATACCTAACATACTGGTACCTCGTTTATCTGTTCCGGCAATTTGTCTGATTTTACTAACCGAAAAACGATACCCATAACTACCGGCAATGGATACCAAACAGGCGGCTCCACAATCGGTAACATCTCGTTGCTTCACACAAACCATCTTCCTCTTCATGCGGCGGATTGACTAAGTGTGGCAGGATTGAACCAATCGTATAATTGCTGATAAAGCAGTTGCCAACAACTTTTTCTAGCTAAAAGGAATCTTGTCTCCAATAAAAGTCCACGACCTAATGCATACGAAAACCCATTTTGTAACTGAACCCTTGTTTGGTTCAAACTACATTTAACCCTAAACATGGGCTTATTATTAACAAGCGTATAATCCTCTGCTATGAAAATAATTTTTCCCTGTAATGGCGTAGACATCTGATTGCGGATTTCGGGAATTGAATAGGTAATGCTTTGTCCATGATAAATGGTTACTCTATTTGAAGGAGATATCCAACATTCAACAATCAGATCTTGTGCGGGAGAAATAGATAAAAGTTCTCCGGAAGGAATAACAGCAGTGCCTACATACAAGGGTTCTTGCATCAATACGGTACCCGTTATGGGGGCTTTAACGATATAAGACTGTGCGTTCGATAGCAGATGACTATTTTCCGTTTTGTATTCCACTAACAATTTTTGTTGCTCAATCAATTCATGTTGCCATTGGCTGATTTGTTTACTAATCTGTAACTGAAAAACCGCCGATGCTTGTAGTAACTGAAACCTAATATCAGAAAACTCATTAGGTGCTATAACCTTCTCCCGAAGTAACGGATCATACAGTAGTATATCTTTCTGTAATTTTTTACTAAGTATATCTTTCTCTTGTAATTGATCATAAAAATGGAGGAATTGAGAACGATAAACTGCCGTTTGCAAACGGTTAGGGATGGTTGTGTCTTTCCACACATCCAGTTGAGTAAGCACTAGTAGATCATTTATCAGTTTTTTACAGTTGTTTATTTTTTGTGCGATATATTCTTTTTGTGCTCTATAATTCAATTGCTGAAACAAGATGAGGGTATCGCCTTTTTTAACCACACTTCCATCTTTACAATGAACAGACTGAATCGTAGCGCTGATCAAGCTTCGAACAACAGTTCGCTCCTGAAAGGGTCGGATGATTCCTTCAGTACGGGTGATGACGTTGACATAACAAAAAGGAAGCATGGCAAGTCCGATCAATATGATCAGGATCAGTGATATATAAAAGAGTCTGGCATGGGCTGAAAATCCTGCGAGATAGAATTGGATGCTCCTATTGGCTTCCAGTAATCGCTCCTTTTCCTTATCCATCAATAAAATAATTGAAGATTAACGCAGTCAAGTTATGAAGCATGTGCACCATCGATGTCCATAAAAAGCCATTCCATTTTCGAATCATACAAACAAAATAAACTGACGTATATACAGTTCCGGTAATCAATGTTTTCAACATATAAGGAACTGAATAATGATGTAGAACTGAAAACACAACAATACTTATTAAGATACCCGGCCAATATTTTTTTGTCCACTTATACCCATATTCCATGATTGTATATTGAACCAGCCAAGTTTCGAGAAATGGCGCCACAATTATTGAAGCAATAAAATATATATTATCCGGTAGTTGATTCGGGTTAGCATCTTGCTCCGGGAATAATACGTACCCAAATAAGACCGAAACAAAAAAATTAATAAAATACGCCCCAATGACCAACTTAAAAATTGTGAGCCTTTCGATGAGCTTTGATAGACGATTACTAATTGACATACTAAAATAAGTTTTGAGAATGTATTGTAATGAATGACCTCACTTGAAACATGAGGTCATTCTCATATCGATTATTTTTTCAAACTTGGTGGTAATGAAGCCTGATACTCCCCTGCAGTTTTTGTAAACTCATAAAAGCTTCGAAACGTTACACCAACTTTGTAGAATAAATCTCCCCAAAAGCCACCACCCTCAATTGTTTTCAACTCTTTTGAAGACAGTGACTGACATTCAAATGAATGCCTACTAGATTGATTTTTGGTTTTCATGACCATTTGTTTTAAAGGTTTAATAATCATTTATTATCAGCGAAATGCCACCCTCTACTGAACTCGCTTTTGATCTCGTCCCAGCTTTTTATGGCATCCATAATAAGACCACTCCATCCAAACCTTTTCATCCATGATGGAATTGTTCCTCCTTCTATACTGATCAGCTCCTGATCTGATAGGGGCTCCAGTTTTAATGTTTGATGATTCATACAAACAGTTTTAGTTTTTAATGTCGCTTCTTCTGTACCAGCGCGGGATACAAGGCATACCGACAATACTCCCATTCATGGCCTATGAATCTGATGCTAAACTAATATTGTTCAATACGAGCCCTACGGAGTATGAAAAAAACTTTACCGCGCAATAAAGCCAATTACAAAATCTCCCTCCTCTTCATAGTAATAAGTCTGCTTAAATTTATTGTACCGAATGGGTGCTCCCATCGTTCTCATCATTGAGAGATACGTGAATAGAGTTGTGAGCGAACAATCAAGTTTTACAGCCATTTCAGCAGGCTTGCCTGTGTTCTTTTTCACAATCAGCTGATTGATATTCTTGATTTGGTCAATAGCGATTCGAGTGGACATAGTATCATATTTAGAATGCCAAAATAGACCGCTTTCTCTTTCACAAAAACCGCAAAAACACCTGATTTTTATGATAAAACTTCGTCGTAGAATTACCTATATTTTTATCCTGTAACTTTACTTATGACGATGAAACATCGCTTGTATACTTGTAGAACTTTACTGCTAATAGCGATATCGCTGATGGGCTATTTACTCATGAGTCATAACATCTGTGCACAAGTACCTCCGATTGGACAATGGCGTGAACACTTGAACTATCAGCAAACCATTCAGGTAGTGAAAGGATCACAGTTGTATTGCGCTACAACCAAAGCTTTGTTTTCCATTGATGATAAGAATGAACTCACCCGTTATTCCAAAGTAACGGGACTCAATGATATAGGCATACGCTGTATAGGATGGGATGCCGGTACCAATCAATTAGTGGTTGCGTATAACAACAGCAATCTCGATCTACTCAAAGGCAGTATTGTTCATAATATTCGTGATATTGCCAATAGCGCCATTGCCGGCGATAAATCGATCCAACAGATTTTTTGTAATAATGGTCTGGCTTATTTGGCTAGCGGACTTGGTATCATTGTTACTGATCTCAATCGAAGAGAAATCAAGGATACTTGGATCATTGGTAATAATGGTAACCAAGTAAAAGTGAACGGATTTACCTTACACAATAATTTTTTTTACGCAGCTACGGAAGAGGGACTTAAAACAGCGAGCACTACTGTCAACAATCCCGCTAATTTCAGCAACTGGACTTTGGTAAGTGGTACCCATCAACTTCCGACAGGCAGTATTAAAAATGTAATCGTTGCCAATAACAATGTGATTGTTCAAAAAGGAGATTCTTTGTTCATTCAAAACGGAAGCAACTGGCAGCTCTTATACCATGATAGCAACTGGCTCATTGTTTCGATCACTGCTGCCGATAATCAGTTAACTGTTTGTCAACGTACAAACACCGGGGCTGCACGGGTTTTGTTATTAAATACCAATGGAACCATCACTAGAACCATCGGTGCTAGTGGTATCATCTCATTGCCATTATCTGCTATTGTAGACAACGCACAAATCTGGGTGGCCGATCGCTTTGGTGGTCTATCAAGAACCGATAATACCACAGATCGATTCATTCCCAACGGACCTCCCGGTGTTGCTGTTGGTGAATTAGCTTCTAATGGTAATATAACAGTTGCTACAGCCGGTAGTGTGAATGATGCCTGGAACTATTTGTTTAATAGAGATGGGTTTTATGTATTGAAAGACAATGCATGGAGTTCCAGAGGTTTTTTCAATACGCCGATACTGGATTCTGTTTTAGATTTTATCACAGTAGCCATTGATCCACGTGATCAAGCGATTTGGGCAGGTAGTTATGGAGGTGGATTGGTTCGTTTTGCCAATGATCAATTCAATATTTTTAAACAATTCAATAGTAGCTTAAGAGCTGCTATTGGCGATCCGGGCAGTACACGTGTGAGTGGATTGACTTTTGATAGTAAAGAACAACTATGGGTAGCCAATTATGGGGCACCACAAAATCTAAGCGTACGCAAGCGAGATAATAACTGGAGGTCTTTCTCCATTCCTTTTACTCACAGCGAAAATGCCATCGCCCAACTGATTACAGATGACCTTGATCAGATTTGGGCGATCAGTCCGAAAGGCAATGGCTTGTTTTGTTTCAATCCCGGAACCGATATTGATAATCTGGCTGATGACAGATGGAAGTATTACAGACAAGGAAGCGGCAATGGTAACCTACCTTCTTCTAATGTATTCAGCATTGTGAAAGACAGAGATGGCGCTGTATGGGTAGGAACAGACAGAGGTATTGGCATCATTCGTTGTCCGGAATTAGCATTTTCCGCTGCAGGATGTGAAGCCATTCAACCCATTGTACAACAAGATCGTTTTGCAGGATTATTATTCCGCGATGAAGTGGTTCAATGCATGGCAGTGGATGGCGCTAACCGAAAATGGGTGGGTACTCGAAATGGTTTATGGCTGCTTTCTTCCAACGGAGAAAAAATAGTGTATCGATTTACGGCAGAGAACAGTCCGCTATTCAGTAACGATGTTCGAAAATTAACCATCGATCCTGTTACCGGTGAACTGTTTATAGCTACTTCTGAAGGACTTTGTAGTTTTAGAAGTACAGCAACTACACCTGCTGAAACACAAAATAAAGTATTGGTATTTCCCAATCCGGTTCCTCCCGGTTTCAATGGCACGGTTGCTATTAGAGGGTTAGTAGATAAGGCGTTGGTAAAAATTACAGAACTGAATGGAAGACTGGTTTATCAAACCCGCTCCTTAGGCGGACAAGCCGTTTGGGATGGAAGAAATTATCTGGGTACCAAAGTAGCCAGTGGTGTGTATCTGGTACTGGTAAGAGATGATTCTGGAGAAGAACGTATCGCAACTAAGATTGTGATGACAGCAAACAGATAAAAGAGTATTACTGCTTCACATAATCATAAGTACGCGCAACTTGAAATTTGAACCCGCCCTTTTCGCCCGGGACAATACGATACATCACCTGACGCATTTTCCCGGTGGGTTGAGCACCTAAACTATCAGTTGTAAAAAGAGGAAATCTTCTGGTAACTACACCCTCCATCACTCTAAATTCATCAAACCCACGATAACCTTCTCTGATTTTGGGGTCATCTACAATATCTGGAAAACCAATGGGAACAACACTATTATTGGCTTCAGAGCTGATGCAAATAAGATTCCCCTTGTTCAGCGTATCTCCATGATAGATATACAATAGTAAATCAGGGAAATTATCTCGGTTTACATCATCTACTTCTGCACGTAAAATGCGGCCTTTGATTTCAAAACTGAAATCGCGCACTTCATTACTGAACCCTATAGGTGAAATATTAATAGAATTTTTTTCAGGATTACGATTGGTACAGGTTACTCTATATCCCGCTTTACCAATTTTCATGGAACTATCATAACGTCTGGCAGGAACTTGCGCTGTTGCACTGATATGCATGCAAAATAAACAACAGAACACAAGAAATAGTGAATACTTCATACCGGTAAATTTATAGTAGATTTTACAGAAATCAACATGCTTCTTACATATTCCTTCTGTATTGTCCACCCACTTCATACAATGCATGTGTGATCTGTCCCAATGAACAATATTTCACGGTATCCATCAATGCTTCAAACAGATTACCATTTTGAATGGCTATTTGTTTCAATTGCGCTAACGCTGCTACCGACTTCCCTTCATTTCTTTTCCAGAAAGCATGCAGGTTTTGGATCTGTTGTTCTTTTTCCTCCGTAGTAGAACGAATGACTTCTCCAGGCAATACTGTTGGACTTCCTTTTTTATTCAGGAAGGTATTGACGCCAATTAATGGCAGTTCACCTGTATGTTTCAATGTTTCGTAGTGAAGACTTTCTTCCTGGATCTTATTGCGCTGATACATTCTTTCCATCGCACCCAATACACCGCCACGCTCACTGATTCTTTCAAACTCTATTAATACTGCTTCTTCCACCAGATCCGTCAATTCTTCAATTGCAAAACTTCCTTGTATGAAATTCTCTGTTTTTGCACTTCCTAATTCACGGTTAATGATAAGCTGAATGGCCATGGCTCTTCTTACACTCTCTTCTGTAGGTGTAGTAATGGCTTCATCATAAGCATTGGTATGAAGACTATTACAGTTATCATAGATCGCATACAATGCTTGTAGTGTAGTTCTGATATCATTGAAGTCGATCTCCTGTGCATGCAAACTTCTTCCACTTGTTTGGATATGGTACTTCAATTTTTGTGAACGATCATTGCCCTTGTATTTATTCTTCATGGCTTTGGCCCAAATACGTCTGGCTACACGACCAATCACACTGTATTCAGGATCCATACCATTGCTGAAGAAAAATGATAAGTTCGGCGCAAAATCATCAATATGCATTCCGCGACTTAGGTAATACTCTACATAAGTAAATCCATTCGCTAATGTGAATGCCAATTGTGTTATGGGATTAGCACCTGCTTCTGCAATATGATAACCACTGATACTGACACTGTAGAAATTTCTTACTTTCTGATCAATGAAATACGCCTGTACATCACCCATCAATTTCAATGCAAACTCCGTAGAAAAAATACAGGTATTTTGTGCCTGATCTTCTTTCAAAATATCTGCCTGCACGGTTCCGCGCACTTGCGACAATGCTTCTGCTTTAATTTTTGCATACACATCTGCCGGTAATACTTCATCGCCACTTAATCCTAGCAAACGAAGACCCAAACCATTATTTCCTTCCGGTAAACGTTCCGGTGAAGATGGGTTATAGTAAACCGGCTTGGTAACCTGTTTGTATTTTTCAGCAAAGACTTTATCTACTTGTGCCCACAGACCGTTCTCTTCAATGTATTTCTCACACAACTGATCAATGGCTGCATTCATAAAAAATGCCAATAAGATCGGGGCCGGACCATTGATGGTCATACTTACCGATGTTTTGGGATCACATAGATCAAAACCACTGTATAATTTTTTGGCATCATCCACGGTTGCAATACTCACACCACTGTTACCGATCTTACCATAAATATCCGGGCGTACAGCCGGATCTTCACCATATAAAGTCACACTATCAAATGCGGTTGATAAACGAATAGCCGGCTGTCCGAGTGATACATAATGAAAACGCTTGTTCGTTCTTTCCGGACCACCTTCTCCTGCAAACATGCGCGTAGGATCTTCACCTTGTCTTTTCAATTCAAATACACCTGCTGTATATGGAAATGTTCCGGGCACATTTTCCTGTAACTGCCAACGCAAAATATCGCCCCAGTCTTTGTATTTGGGTAATACTACTTTAGGTATCCTTGTATTACTCAATGAAGTTGTGGTCAATGGCTGACGAATGATCTTATCCCTCACTTTGTATTCAAAGAAATCAGCGGCATACTGTTGTACCAATGCCGGCCATTGCTCAATCAGTTGCTGACATTCAGGATGTAGTTTTTTCTCGAAAGATTTTTTTACTTCCTGTAATCCGGCTGCCACTTCTCCGCTCACTGCTTCCAGTGCACCTTGAATTTGGTATAATTTACTGGCAATCGTCACCTGTTCATTCACCCACTGATCATAGCCACGATTATTCTCTGCAATCTCAGCCAAATAACGAACACGCTTTGGTGGAATGATCTGAGATTTGGTAGTAGTTTCTTTTGTATGCCCTTCTTTCGAAAAATCACCAAATGAGGTTTTTATTTTTTGCTCAATGGTCAGCATCAACTTTTCAAACAACTCATTCACGCCTGCATCATTGAATTGTGCAGCGATGGTTCCAACAACCGGAAGATCTTCATCTTTGGCTGTCCATAAATTGTGATTCCGCTTGTATTGTTTACGCACATCATGTAAAGCATCCAATGCACCGGCCTTATCAAATTTGTTGATACATACTACATCAGCGTAATCCAACATATTGATCTTCTCTAATTGAGAAGCTGCACCATACTCAGGTGTCATCACATACAAACTCACATCACAAAAATCAAGAATCGATGCATCACTTTGTCCCACACCTGCTGATTCCAGAATGATAAAATCAAAGCCTGCATTTTTACAGATATCAATCGCATCTTGTACATGCGCACTCAAAGCAGTGTTATCATCACGTGTAGCCAAACTGCGCATATACGCTCTGGGGTGTGAGATGGCATTCATGCGAATTCTATCTCCCAATAAAGCTCCACCCGTTTTTTTCTTAGAAGGATCAACCGATATCACGGCAATTGTTTTGTCTTCAAACAACTGCAGATATCTTCTTACAATTTCATCGGTTACAGAACTTTTTCCTGCACCACCCGTTCCTGTGATACCTAATACCGGTGCTCCTATATTTGATTGTTCTTTGTTTACTTCAACACCATTTTCTGCATTGGTAATCTTACGGGCAATGGTTCTGATATCTTTTACTTCACCCAGTGTCATTGGCTTCTGATAGACCCCTGTTCCATTCAAATTAAAATCACACTGACGAATCACATCTTCAATCATGCCTTCCAATCCCATTTTCCTACCATCATCCGGACTATAAATTCTCGTGATACCATAATTGTGCAATTCACGGATTTCTTCGGGAAGAATGGTTCCACCGCCACCACCAAATATTTTGATATGACCACAGCCATTTTGCTCCAACAAATCACGCATGTATTTAAAGAACTCTACATGTCCACCCTGATAACTGGTAATGGCAATACCTTGTGCATCTTCTTCAATGGCACACTCTACTATTTCAGCAACACTTCTGTTATGCCCGAGATGAATGATCTCCGCCCCTTTTGACTGAAGAATGCGACGCATGATATTGATGGCAGCATCATGTCCGTCAAATAAACTGGCAGCGGTAACAATTCTGATTTTATGCTGGGGTTGATACGACATATCCTTACTTTTCACTGAGGTGCAAATTTAGCAGTTTTATGCCGAATGGTTAACAATCGTTAGTTTTTTGAGGGGTATGTTTACATAAATTCCCATATGTCATTTTCCATTCAAACAACAGGAGAAGGAAGTCGTCTGACCATCCGTTTATCAGATACGACGACAGGTACCGTTACCGAAATTTTTGCTTTCGGTGGCTTATTAAATGCTTTTGTGGTACAAACAGCACAGGGAGCTTTGAATGTGATTGATGGATTCACCGATCCCGACCATGCCATGGCTCATATTACCGATGGATTTAAGAGTGCGAAAATGAGTCCCTTCGCTTGCAGACTTCTAAACGGTCGCTATCATTTTGATGACCAGTCATATACCATGGATAGTTTTTATTTGGGCAATCATGCCTTACATGGTATCCTCTATGATGCGGTATATACCATCAAGGATTGGGTTGCCGATGAAAAGGCAGCCAGTGTTGAACTAGAACATCAATACAAAGGACATTTTTCAGGATATCCTTTTAAGTATACCCTTTCTGTAAAGTGGGAGCTTACATCTGCCAATAGTTTAACAGTTACTACCACTGCAATGAACCATAGCGAGAAAGCCATTCCCTTTAGCGATGGATGGCATCCTTATTTTACTACCGGTGAATCTGTGGATGCATGTGAACTGAAATTTAATACCAGCCGAAAATTGGTGTTTGATCCTGAATTGATTCCCACAGGTGAAGAAGAAACAGATGATCGTTTTATAGCAGGTCATTCTTTACAAGATATTTTCCTAGATAACTCATTTATACTCCCAACAACAGAAGAAGGATATTGTGAGCTAAAAAATAAACAGGTAAGAATAGTGATCCAACCATTGATCAACTATCCTTACCTGCAAGTATATACACCCCCGCATCGGAAAAGTGTAGCCATTGAAAATCTCAGTGCTGCTCCGAATGCTTTTAATAATGGATTGGGGTTATTGCATTTGTTACCCAATGAACCTGTTTCTTTTGCAACTAGTTATCGGGTAGACGTATTATAGATCCACTACGGCAATCATACTGATCTCCACATTTACACCGCGTGGCAATTGTTTTACTGCCACTGTTTCGCGTGCTGGAAAATCACCTTTGAAATAAGAACCATACACTTCATTCACCTGTGCAAAATGTGCCATATCACTCAGGAAAATACTGGTCTTTACCACATGCTCAAAAGTGATATGCGCTTCTTCCATCACTGCTGCCAGGTTTTTCATCACCTGATGGGTTTCTGTTTGCAGATCACCGATTCGCAACTCACCGGATGCAGGATCAAAGGCAACCTGACCACTCAAAAACACCATACCATTGGCTTTTACTGCCTGACTGTAAGGGCCGATTGGCGATGGCGCCTTATCGGTTTTAATGATTTGTTTGGACATAATAACTTCTTTAGTGATTGGCAATTTGCTGCATTTCTATCAACCTGCCAACCTAAATTTGCAGGATGCGAATAGTGTTGAATGCCAGTCCGCAACAGACTGCTGTTTTTCTTTCCCGAACCATTCCGGATACGGTAACTATTTACCGTAAAGGGATCGATACATTACCCGATCAGGCGGATGCATGGTTCGATCTGTGTTTTGAAACTGAAGGTGCCGCTTTTCCTGAGATTAAGACAGCGCCGGTTTTTGTGAACGCTGTATTGACCACCACTGATACATTGGCTGACAATTATATCCGTATCAATGCTTGGAATGGTTTTTTGGAACGTACCATTCTAGAAGTGGTTCCTCCAAAAAATAAAATGCCGTTTGAGCAAATATTGGCAACACTTGGATGGAATCATCAAATTGTGCCCGATGTACCCGGTATGATTGCGGCCAGCGTCATTGCTATGATCATCAATGAAGCCTATTTTGCATGGGGCGATGAAGTAAGTACCAAACAGGATATTGATACTGCAATGAAATTAGGTACGAACTATCCGCATGGACCATTTGAATGGTGTGATATCATTGGAGTGCAGCCGGTTTATCATTTATTACAAGTACTGGCAAAAGAAGATGATCGGTACACACCCGCACCCGCTTTAACAGCAGAAGCATTATCCAAAACAAATACACCATGAGTTATTTTCTCAACATTGATACAGCCACAGAACAGGCCAGTGTTTGTTTGAGTGAAGACGATCGTGTATTGGAGATGGAGATCAGTACCGATCAAAAAAATCATGCTTCTTTTTTACAGCCGGCTATTCAAAGCCTAGTTAAAAAAACGGGTTTACAACTCATACAGATAGATGCCGTAGCTGTTACCGGCGGACCGGGCAGTTATACAGGCTTAAGGGTGGGTTTGGCAAGTGCAAAGGGTATTTGTTATACACTAAATAAACCTTTGATTATCATCAATACTTTGGAAGTTATGGCTACGGCTGCCAAGGAAGGGGAAAAACAAACAGAAGATTGTCTGATTTGCCCGATGATTGATGCCAGAAGAATGGAAGTCTTTACCGCTGTATACGATCAATCACTGCAAGTAATTTTGGAGCCACAACCCATGATACTTGAACAGCATTCTTTTTCAGAACTCCTCAAAAAGCAATCAATTTTGTTCTTTGGAAGCGGCGCTGAAAAATTAAAGGGAATTTTAAGCCACCCCGAAATGCGATTCAAAACCGGTCATCAGCATGCCGGACATTTGGCCCAGCGGGTGTTAAAACCCTTTGCTGATCAAGCCTTTGCAGATCTAGCCTATAGCGAACCGCTGTATTTAAAAGCTTTTTTTGATACTTCAGGCAAGGTAAAAAACTAGTATAGTGCTTATTTGTATATAAATTTTATACAATAAATCAATAAAGATTTTCGTATCTTTATTAATACAATTTTAGTTTGTTAACCCCCCAATCAACTTAATTGTCATGAGTCAATCATTACAATCCGTTGTACTAAACAATGGCAAATCCCCGATCAAGGTAGATTTTCTTCATACCAAGAAAGCTGCTCTGATACTTAGGTCAATCAATCACAAACTCCGACAGCAAATCATCAAATTACTTGACGATCATCAAAAAATGACGGTTACAGAAATTTATGTAAAACTTCGCCTGGAGCAGTCTGTAGCCTCTCAACACCTTGCTATTCTCCGCAGAGCAGGTATTGTAAGTACTACACGTGATGGTAAATTCATCTTCTATTCCGTTAACTATGCACGCTTGAATGAAGTGGTCGGTTTTGTAGAATCACTCGTCGGCTGATATTTTAACTGACAGAATGCCTTTTTTAGCCGTGATCTGCTTTTCTGGCTTGATCATTGGACTATCTTTGCCTTAAACTCAGGAATATGTTTGTAAAACAATTATATACCGGCTGTTTGAGTGAGGCAGCTTATTATATTGAAAGTGATGGTATTGCAGCAGTAATAGACCCTTTGAGGGATATCGATGAATACCTGAAACTGTCCAGAGAAAGAAAAAGTACCATTCGCTATATTTTTGAAACACATTTTCATGCTGATTTTGTGAGCGGTCATCTTGATCTCGCTACAGCAACAGGTGCTACTATTGTATATGGTCCGGGTACTACCACCAACTTTCCTGTTCATGTTGCAAAAGATGGCGAAACCTTCTCTATTGGTGCACTGAGCATGCAAGTATTGCATACACCCGGACATACACTCGAAAGCAGTTGTTATTTGTTGAAAGATGAGAACGGAAAAGACCATGCTATTTTCACCGGTGATACTTTGTTTGTAGGAGATGTGGGTAGACCCGATCTCGCACAAAAAGGAAAAGAAATTACAATGGAGGATCTTGCAGGAATGATGTATGAAAGCTTACAAGGCAAGATCATGTCACTAGCTGATCATGTAATTGTTTATCCTGCACATGGCGCCGGTAGCAGCTGCGGAAAAAATTTAGGGCCGGAGACTTTCAGTACCATTGGTGAGCAAAAAGCAACGAATTATGCATTACAACAACAAAGCAAAGAAGACTTTATCAAAGCGGTGACAGATGGACTCGCTGCTCCACCACAATATTTTCCAATCAATGCCAAAATCAACAAGGAAGGGTATGAAAGTCTAGCTGCTGTTTTGGAAAAAGGAATGCAGGCATTGGATATTCCTGCATTCAAACTAAAACTCAAAGACGACAATATTCTCTTATTAGATACGCGCAAAGCTTCTGTTTTTACAGAAGGATTTATTCCAGGTTCAGTGTTTATCGGGCTCGAAGGTCGCTTCGCAGAATGGGCGGGTAGCTTGTTGTCATTTGATAAAGAAATTCTGTTGGTAACAGAACCCGGTAAAGAAAGAGAAAGTATCGTGCGTTTGGCTAGGGTTGGATTTGAAAAATTTGCCGGCCACTTGGCAGGCGGATTTGAGCAATGGAAAAACAACGGTGAGCCTACCGATATGATCATTGATGTAGAAGCAGATGAATTGGCAATGGATATGCCTTTTGATCCACAACTTGTCATTGTAGATGTTCGAAAAGTTCCTGAATATGCTGACGGACATATCAAAGAAGCATTGAACATTCCTTTGGATGAACTTACAGACCCCGGAAGTATGGCACATCTGGAAGACAATCACAATATCTATGTGCATTGTGCCGGTGGTTACAGAAGTGTAATAGCAGCATCCCTCATGAAGAAACAAGGCATCCATAACCTCAGAAATGTACTGGGTGGTTGGGGACAAATCAAAGAATTAAAAGACAAGTTCAGCATTGAGAAAACAACAGCAGTGTTGAATTAATTTCTGATCTCTGATGTCGGATGTCGGATTTGAAAGATCACAACAAATCCTACATCCTACATCCTACATCCTACATCCGACATCAAACCATCAAGTGCTTATACTTCTCTGCCTGATCACTATATTTCCATCTTCTGTGGCTCCATAAATAGTTGTCTGGGATTTTACGGACAGAGTCCTCTACTTTTTTTACCAATAGCTTGGTTAGTTCGCCGTCTGCAAAATCATGTGGCTTTGTGGTGATCAATTCAAACTCCAATCGATAGTAACCACGTTTCACTTTATAAAAATGAGCATAGACAATCGCTGTATTGTTCATCTTTGCTCCTTTCTCCGGTCCTCGAGCAAAAGGCGCCGGTTTAGAGAAAAAGTTAGTCCAATAAGCTTTTGCCGGATTACCCGGGTTTTGATCTGCCACCAATGCTAATGCGTATCGATTTCTGGCGTATTGATGAAAATTTTGCTTGAACTCACTTGCAGGCACCAGTAGTGTACCAAAACGGGTTCTGAATTTATAAATCAATTGATCAAATACTTTATTGCTCAAAGGCATATATACTGCTACAAATGGAAACTTACTGTCCATAGCAACTCCCAAATTCGCATATTCCCAATTGAAATAATGTCCGCTGACTATTTGTACATTCTGGTCACCTGCATACAAATCATTGAGCACTTCAATATTACAGGTAAATCGTTTCCTCAATTCCTTCTCTGAAACCGAAAATAGTTTGATGGTTTCAATAAATGTGTCAACAAAATTATGATAGAATTTTTTTTCGATCTGTTTTCGTTCAACTGCCGTCTTCTCCGGAAATGCAATCAACAGATTCGCCGCCACTACCTTTTTCCGATATCCGAACACATAGTACAGCAATACATAAATACCGTCACCTATCAAGTATAACAACCACCAAGGCAGTCGGGAGAGTAAATGAAATAAGCCTGATACAAGGGTGTACATGATCTTTGAATTCTTGATTTTTTGATTTCTTGATCTTTTGACTTTTGACTTCTTCAAATCAAAAAATCACAGATCAAAGTATAATATTCTGCAACAATTCACTCTTCTCCTGATGATCTGTATTATAATGCAAACCTCTACTTTCTTTTCTGAACTGTGCGCCTTTTACGATGAGGTATCCTACCGTAATTAGGTTTCTCAACTCACAAAGCTGTGGTGATACTTTGGTAGAGCGATACAATTCTTCGGTTTCTGCATATAACAGATCCAAACGTTTCATAGCACGTTCCAAACGAATATCGGTTCTTACAATACCTACATAATCACTCATGATCTGCTGCAACTCTTTCAAACTTTGAGTGATGAGGATCATTTCACGAGGTTCTGTGGTTCCGGTGGTTTTCCAATCGGGAATACTGTGTTGAATATGGATATTGTGAATGGTTTCAATACTATCCAAATAACAACGATGCCCAAATACCATGGCTTCTAATAAACTATTACTCGCTAATCGATTGGCACCGTGCAAACCTGTACTGGCACACTCTCCACAGGCATATAAATTACGAATAGAAGTTCTGCCATGCTCATCAGTTTTAATACCACCACAACTGTAATGAGCTGCTGGAGCTACCGGTATCATATGTTGTAATACATCAATACCCATACTCATACATTTCTCATAAATATTGGGAAAGTGATGAATGAATTTTTCCCGATCCATATGCCTGCAATCCAAATACACATATTCCGTACCGGTACGTTTCATTTCATTATCGATGGCTCTAGCTACTATATCACGAGGTGCGAGGTCTTTACGGGCATCATACCGTTCCATAAAAGCTTCCCCATATTTATTGCGCAAAACACCACCGTCACCACGTACCGCTTCTGTAATTAAAAAAGAAGGGGAAGTGCCGGGTTCATACAAAGCAGTGGGGTGAAACTGAATGAACTCCATGTTCTCTATTCTTCCTTTAGCTCTGTATACCATCGCTATACCATCACCCGTAGCAATCTTGGGGTTGGTAGTGGTTCTGTATGCTTGTCCACAACCACCTGTTGCCAATAAAGTAATTTTGGAAAGAATTTTCTCAATTTTATTGGTGTGCAGATTGAGTACATACACTCCATAACAAGTAATATCTGCAGTAGATTTTGTTACCAGAAAACCCAAATGGTGTTGTGTGAGAATATCTACTACAAAACAGTGATTGATCAATTCAATATTCGATACCTGCGCCATCTCATCCAATAAAGCGCGTTCCATTTCTTGTCCGGTTACATCTTTATGATGTAAAATTCTGTTTTCACTATGTCCACCTTCTTTACCTAGGCTATACTCTCCTTTTTCATTTTTATCAAACTCAGCACCATAAGAAATGATCTCCCGAATTCTTTCCGGACCTTCTTTCACCACAATCTCTACAATCGACTCATTACATAAACCATCACCCGCTATTAATGTGTCTTCAATATGTTTTTCATAACTGTCTCTATTCTCATCCCATACACCAGCAATACCTCCTTGTGCATATTTGGTATTGGTTTCATCGGCTTGTGTCTTGGTGATGACCATGATTTTCTTATCCGGAAAATGACGTGCTGTTTTCAGCGCATACGTAAGCCCTGCAATACCTGAACCTATAACAAGAAAATCTGTTTGCATAAAATATCCCTTTCCATAAATTTCAGATAGCTAGAGGCTTAAGCCCGTAGCTATCTAAAATTTATGATGCCGGTTCTACCCAGGCTTCATTTTCTTTTAATAAATTGATCAGCTCATCCACCGCCACTTCACTATCTACATTTCGTTTGACTACTTCTTTTCCTTTGTACAAAGTGATCTTACCAACACCACTTCCCACATATCCAAAATCAGCATCTGCCATTTCACCCGGACCATTCACAATACATCCCATGATGGCGATCTTTACACCTTTCAAATGATTGGTAACCGAGCGAATCTTTGCAGTGGTCTCTTGCAGATCAAACAAAGTTCTTCCGCAACTCGGACAAGAAATGTATTCTGTTTTGGAAATACGTGTTCTTGTTGCTTGCAGAATACTGAAAGCCGTACTATTGATGAATTGTTCGACTGAAGTATTGGTCATATAGTTTCTGCCACTGGTATCTGCATGACCTTTTTCTGATTGCTGTAAGTAACTGTTGACAGACATCCCAAAACAAACTCCGTCACCAAAACCATCGAGTAATAAAGCACCTGCCTCGGTTGCATAATGAATAAGGTGTTCATCAGCTGTTTGCCAGTTACTGTCAACGATCAGCACCACGGGATTATTCACTTGCTGTTGCATCAGCTCTACAAAAGCCCTGCGCACCGAAGGCATGGCGTGATCATTGGTACTACTCAAACAAAGTACCACGGTTTTATCAGCTGCTAGTTCTTGTAATTCAGCAGGGGTAGCAAGTGTACCATCATTGTAACAGTCCAGCATCACAAAATTCAACTGTTGGCTTTTTGCTGAACCCTTGAGAAAATTTTTTACATCATCAATGGGAAAGTATTTATCATGATCCGCTGCTTTTTTCCAGGTACTCGTATCAACAATCACTTTTAAAGTTCCCGGCAAAGCGAAATCAGGTATTTGGTCTCCGGTGAAAATATAATCTGCTGCCATATCGCTGATATTCCATTTATCAGTAGCAGCATCATAGGTATATCCAACAGCACTAAGTTTTTCAGGAGTCAGTGCATCCAGCTTACTGAGGTCGGCTATCACAACCGGTACTTGTTTTCCGCCAATATTACTCACTTCAAAACTTTCACGTCTTTGATAGTTGAACGGATCATAGGTGAGCTTTTCAATAGCCGGAATATGTTGTGTTTGTCTGGTTGAACTTGTATAACGTTTCACAAGATCACGACAAACAGGAATTTCAAACTCTGGATCTTCTGTTAAACTCACACGAACAGTATCACCAATCCCATCTTCCAATAAAGTACCAATACCTGCAGCACTTTTCACGCGACCATCTTCGCCATCACCGGCTTCTGTTACTCCTAAGTGTAGTGGATAACATTCACCAAATTCAGCATCCATCTGTTGAATCAATAATCGATATGCCTGCACCATTACTTGTGGGTTACTGGCTTTCATGCTCAATACAATGTTGTGAAAACTTTCATAGCGGGCGATGCGCAGAAATTCCATGGCACTTTCTACCATACCCATCGGTGTATCGCCATATCGACTCATGATACGATCACTCAGAGAACCATGATTGGTGCCGATGCGCATGGCAGTTCCATATTCTTTACAAATACGAACCAGTGGTGTGAATCTTTCCTGGATACGTTCTATTTCTTCTGCATAATCAGCATCGGTATACTCAATCAGTTCAAATTTCTTTTTATCGACATAGTTACCCGGATTTACACGTACTTTCTCTACAATTCTGGCAGCGATCTCAGCGGCATTGGGTGTAAAATGAATATCTGCCACTAATGGGGTATGATACCCTCTTTTACGAAGTTCATTTTTAATATTGAGCAAGTTTTCTGCTTCTTTCTTACTGGGAGCGGTAATACGCACCAGTTCAGCCCCCGCTTCAATACAACGAATGCTTTGTTCTACTGTTGCCAGCGTATCCATGGTATCGGTAGTGGTCATGGTTTGTAACCGGATGGGGTGGAAATTACCCAGCAAAAGATCACCAATACGCACTTCTTTGGTCTTCAATCGGTTGTACTGTGTGAGGGAATGACAGTATGCTTGCATAAATGAGATATGAGGTACAAATTTAGCGTGAAATCGCCTGATTTAGTGTTTAAAACGGATAGGCTTCGTTACTTGTTCGGGCTTTTTCGAATTTCCTAGGGACCATGACCGTGCTTGCTTCGGGTTTTCTTCGGGAATACCTTAGATAGATAAGGGGAGTATCAGCTGAGCCCTAGGGGGAGGGTTGATATAGTAAGAATGGGGATTGGATGAACATCAAATGAAAGTAGAATGAATCCCGCTTGGAATACGGACTTATAACGGACTTGTAGCGGACTTGTAACGGAGTTATAACGGGGTGTTACCCGGATCCGCCAAGCACCCCATTTTGCAGGGTAGTTTTCTCAAAGAGAAATCGAGGATCTTTTCTTTTTAAGGGGTTGGCAGTGTTTTGAAATAATCGTGGCTATATGAGGCTTAAAATGTTAAATCGAAATATAATGATGGAACGCAGATCTTTATGATGGGTTATGATAGTAATAAAAAATCCGCGCTAACCATAATAATCATGTCCAAAGGACTCCGGTGGAGAAAATCTGCGTTCCATCAATCGCGATATAAAACTTTTGGAAAGTTCCGAAACTTTCCAAAAGTTAATTCGACTCATACAATAAGCAAAAAAATTACTCACTATAAAATCTCCAACTAGTTTTAAAATTCTCAGTCAATGGTTGCTTGGTCAAAATAGCTCTTACCATTTCAACAGGCATACTATTCAACGACATCACTGCATCGTGATATTGTTTGTAGGTCATCTTACCAGTATCTACCAATTCTTTTTTCAGCGCATAGAACTGTCTGCCTCCTGTTAAGTATGCCAGCTGATACAGCGGTGGATAACGACCTGTAAATGAACGACGCACTTCACCTTCTGCATTGGCTCTTTCATGACCTACTCTGTCTACTAAAAAATCAATACACTCTTGGGGTGTCCATTTACCCATATGATAATTCAAAGAGAAAATAATTCTGGCGCAACGATGCATGTGCCAGAAGAGCATACCAATTCTGTCTTCCGGTGTTTTAGCAAACTGCATATCCCATAAAATCAATTCCCAATACAATGCCCATCCTTCGCCCCAGAAGGGTGTGCCGAAATTGCGATAGGTTCTGGTTCTGGTATTCACAAACTGTTGCAGGTTATGTCCGGCAATCAGTTCATGATGTACTGTTGCTTTTGAAAAATGCGGATTGTTACCACGCATACTCATCATCCTGTCTTCATACGTCATGGTATTGGTTGGATAAGAGATGATGATATCAGCACCTCCTAAAAAGAATGGGGCTATCAATTGTCTTTCAGGAGACATCATCATCATGCCCCAGGTTTCTTCTGCCAATGATGGAATGGTAATGAGGTTGTTCTTTTTGAGAAAATCAATTGACTCTGTATATAATTTTAAAATTGCTTCAGGTTGCTTTCCCGGTGGAACATACAAGGTTTTTACTTTCTCCAATGCTGCTTTCCAGTTATCACCAAAACCCATTTCTTTAGAAGCTTTCAACATTTCAGCATCACACCATGCAAATTCTTTATTCGCAATATCAATCAACTCTTCAGGAGTATAGGGAATCATTTCACTTTGTAATTGTTTGATAAGATTCGCTTTTCCAGCTCTTACACCTACAATACCGCTGTTATCACTTGCTGTTAACGAACTACTGGCTTTTGTTTTCCATGCGCCTGCATAAGCTGTTAAAGCCTCATCCAAAGATTTATGCACCGTTGGTATCCACCAGGTAAACATGGGATCATAACCATTGTAAAAATCAAATACACTTTGTAATGTCTGACGAAGATTGTTGATCACTTCTCCCGCTGTATACACAGATTCAGCATCGATCACTTTTTCTTCTTTTAATTTTGCTTGTAAGGATTTGATCTCTGTAATCATGGCGGCCCAATCTTTTGCCACTCCTTCTGCATTGGGCTGATAGCCTCTTCTGCGTTGCTGTTCCAACGCATATACTTTGGGTGCAAAAGGAAGCCACTGACTCAATTTTGAAACTTCATTGGCTTCTGTTACCAATTGCTCCATTCTTTCGGTCAGATCTCTCTTGAATAAGATATAATCCACCTTACACTCTTGTGAAAGATTTTTGAAATCAACAGCTGCCAGCTTTTTCTGATACTCTTGCACCAACTGTTGTAACCGCTTATTTTTTTCCGGAGAACCGATGCTTGCATCGGCTCCACCACCAAAACCACCACTTCTTGAAGAAGCAGGACTATAATACCTGCTCAGTGTACGATTATCAGCAGCATACTGCTGAATCAATGTTGGCATTTCCTGACAAGGAACATAGGTCTCTTTTGAAACCTGTGCAAGCGCTTGTTGTGGCAATGCACAGAACATAGTGCCTGTTAGTAGCAGTGCAAGGAGCAATTGTTGTTGTTTCATATAGCTGTTTTGGTAGTTTGTTGTATAAAATTTCAATGACCCAATATTTATATCACTTGAAACCCATGTGCATAGGGATCATCATCATCAATGATGATCGTATTATATCCTGTTACCCTTGCCCAACCTTCAATACTTGGAACAATAGCCGGTTGTCCATTTACCGTAGTTTCTGCTTCAATCCTTCCGGTAAAAGTTGAGCCGATAATGCTTTCATGAATGAATGCATCGCCCTTTTTTAGTTTCCCTTTTGCATACCATTGTGCCATACGTGCCGAGGTTCCGGTACCACAAGGAGAACGATCGATGGCTTTATCGCCATAGAATACAGCATTGCGTGCTGTTGATGTAGGTACGATGGGTTTGCCTGTCCATAACAAATGACTTAACCCTTTGATATTTTCATTTTCAGGATGAATAAAACTATATTGTTCATTCAATAATTTTCTGCAGACCCTACTCCATGAGATCAATTGATCGGCAGTATAGTGTTCAAGACCCGGGAAATTTTCCTGTGGATCTACAATGGCATAAAAATTACCGCCATAAGCGACGTCTACTTTGATCTTGCCTAGATCCGGGCATTCCACTTCTAGATCTGAAGCATATAAAAACGCAGGAACATTCGTGAGCTTTACTGACACGACTTTTTTTCCTTCTTGCTTGTATTCAATGAGTACCAAACCCGCAGGTGTTTCGATTCTTAATTGACCCGGTGTTTTGGGTGTTACCAATCCTTCTTCAACGGCAATGGTAATGGTACCAATGGTTCCATGTCCACACATGGGCAAGCAACCACTGGTCTCAATGAACAACACCCCAATATCATTTTGCGGATCATTAGGTGGGTATAGAATACTTCCACTCATCATATCATGCCCACGTGGCTCAAACATCAATCCTTTTCTGATCCAATCGTATTCACGAAGAAAATGTAATCGCTTTTCCATCATGGAACCACCTTCCAGTAAAGGACCACCACCTGCTACGAGACGAACAGGATTGCCACAAGTATGTGCATCAATACAAAAGAATTTTTTATATGCCATTATAATATTGTCGTTGGTCGATCAAACTTAATCAGATAGCATCACGTGTATAAGCTCCATTTACTTTACGCATAATACCTGCTGTATTTTCATTTTGCAAATACAAAGGCAGTAATTCCTGTGGACAATCCTGATAACATAACGGTCTTACAAATCTGCGAATTGCTTCTGTTCCAACAGAAGTAGTTCTTGCATCTGTAGTAGCCGGAAATGGACCTCCATGTACCATTGCATGACAAACTTCTACACCGGTAGGTACATTATTGAAAATAATCCTGCCTGTTTTTTGTTGTAAAATATCTACTACAGATGAATATCTTTTCAACTCATCGGTAGTACCAAATACAGAACCGGTCAATTGTCCATGTAATGTTTGTAAAGCAGTTTCCAATTCTGTTCTGTCATCACATATTACTATCAAAGAACATGGGCCAAATACTTCGTCTTGTAATGATAAATCTCGTATAAAATCCTGAGCATTCACAGTGAATAAAGCCGCAGTTCCTTGATATACTTGCCCCTGATCTTCTCCAATGAACAATGCTTTTACTCCTTTGGTTTGTGCAACTCTTGATCTTTCTGCATAATACGCTTTACAAATATGTTGATTCAACATAGTTGCCGCTGCCGCATTTGAAAGTGCGGCTATCAGTGATTCAGTAAATGCCTCTGATGCTTTTGATCGGATAACAAATAATAAACCCGGATTGGTACAGAATTGCCCAACACCCAGTGTAATAGATGCCGCTAAAGTAGTAGCTGTTTCCGCTGTTTTCAATGCCAATGTTTCCGGTAATAAAATAACAGGATTGATGCTACTCATCTCTGCATACAATGGTATCGGCTCTTTTCTTTTCTGTGTAACGGTATTGTACAATGCCATTCCTGCGCGATAAGAACCGGTGAAACCAATAGCTTTGATGGATGGCTCTAAGGCAAGTCTTTGTCCCAATAGGGCCCCTTCGCCATTCAGTGAAGAGAATACACCATCAGGCATTCCTGTTCTTTCAGCCGCTTTTCTAATAGCATGGGCCATCAGTTCATTGGTACCTGCATGAGCACTGTGTGCTTTCACGATGACAGGGCAACCTGCGGCCAATGCAGAGGCGGTATCTCCTCCTGCCGTAGAAAAAGCAAAAGGAAAATTGCTTGCAGCAAATACGGCTACCGGTCCAACAGGCTGCAATATTCTTCTGATATCTGAGCGAGGCAGTGGCTTTCTTTCGGGCATTGCTGTATCTATCACTGCATCTGCCCAAGAGCCTTCTCGGAGTAACGTAGCAAAAAGTTTGAGTTGATTCATGGTGCGGTCTCTTTCGCCTGTCAACCTTGGTAAGGGCAATCCGGTTTCCAGGTGGGCACGCTCCAATAAAAAATCTCCGATGTTCAATATCTCTTCTGCTATAGCTTCCAGAAAAATGGCTCTTTGTATAAAAGCGGTCTTGCTGAAAATTATAAAAGCTGCTACCGATTTTTTGATAGCTACTTCAATTTCTTCATCAGTTGCAACATGAAAATGTTCCGGTAAATAAGTTCTTTGAAGGGTACTAAAAGACTGGAATGATCCTTTGCCTTTTGCAGTTACTTCAAATCCGATAATGTTATGCCCTTGTAGCATCCTACTTGTGTTTCAGGTTCAAATAATCTGGTAATGTTGGACGATTGGTCAATGCCGTTTCTATAATCGCAGTCACACGTTTCAACTCTTCCCCTTCCAGTGGCAAACGTGGTGCTCTGACATGTGTTGATCCAATACCGGTATGCGTTGCGGCCAGCTTGATATACTGAACCAATTTCGGATGAATATCCAGCTCCAATAAGGGCAGGAACCAACGATAGATCTTTAAGGCTTCATCGATCATGCCCGCTTTCACTAAACGATAAACGGCTACTGTTTCCTGCGGAAAAGCATCTACCAAACCGGCAACCCAACCATCTGCACCCATACACAAACTTTCCATAGCAAGGGTATCAACACCACAAAGAATATGAAAACGATCACCAAAACGATTGATCATTCTTGTTACATTGGAAATATCCCGTGTAGATTCTTTTACCGCCTGAATATTTTTGTAGGGCACCATGGCTTCAAACATATCCAATGTAACATGAATCTTATAGTCAACGGGATTGTTATAGATCATGATGGGTAAAGAAGTAGAAGCTGCTACTGCTTTAAAATACTCCAATGTTTCTTTACTGTCTGCGTAGTAACGCATGGGGGGTAACAACATCAACCCATCAGCCCCATTTTTCTCAGAATCCTGCGCCAGCTGAATAGCGGCTTTAGTGGTCTGCTCTGCAATATTGATAATGACAGGAAAATCTTTTGGAATATGCTCCTTAGAATACAATAAGAGATCTCTTTTTTCTTCATTGGAAAGAGAACTTGCTTCACCAAGAGAGCCGCCGAGAATGATACCATCAACACCTGCATCTAACTGTGCGAAAAGATTTTTTTGGTACACTTCAAAATCAACAGCATCATCCTGTTTAAATGGTGTGAGAAGAGCAGGATAAACACCCTTCCATGTCAAATTAGCCATACTGAATAGTTTATAGGTTTAGACCCTTGGGAAAGTATTGGAATTTTCCCAAATTGAATTCAACATTTTATACTGTAATATTAACGTATTGAATTTTTAGAAGAAAGACATTAGTAAGAAAGTATATTGATGGGACGCAGATTTTTATGATTTTTTATGATCAGCGCTGATTTTAGTGCTACTATCCTAACACATCATAAAAATCTGCGTCCCATCAACCGCGATGCAAAAAAGTAGCGAATGAATATGTTGATGATTGGCTTTTTGTACTCCTTTAACCTTCTATCATCGGCACTAAGCTCAAATAATCTTTAGTATACATGATCACATTAGTATACTTTTCAAATTCCTTTGCTTCATGCATTGTGGTCAGCACTACACATTTCATTCCGGCATTCAACGCCGCTTCCACACCTTTTGGTGCATCTTCGAAAACGATACAGTCTGCAGGATCTACACCCAATTCTTCTGCACCTTTTAAAAAGGGTTCGGGATCGGGTTTGCTGTGTTTTACATGTTCTGCACCAATCACAGAATCAAAATAGTGTCTGATATTGAGACCATCAATCGCAAAATCAATATTGAATAAGATAGCGGCTGAGCCGATTCCCATTTTGATTCCTTTTTGTTTGGCGGTGGCAAGGAATGGTTCTAGTCCGGGTAAGGTTTTCATTTCAGGTCGATAAAGTGCCTGGTATTTTTTCTCCTTTTCCATTGATATATGATCCATTTCTTCTGCTGTAAAACGATCCGGACCAAAGATGCGGATCAGCAACTCCGTATTCTTACCATACATCTGATGAGCAACTTCATCCCAAGTCAAGTTTGCACCCAGTTCTTTGGTCAGCACATCAAACCATACCTGTTTGTGATAATGCATATCATCGATCATGGTTCCATTCAAGTCAAAAAGAAAAGCTTTGGCACTATGTAACATCCGATAAATTTTGATGCACAAATTAATGCATGATGGCACAACAAATGATTAATTTATTGATCAATACTTACCGATAGCTATTATTGGGAGATTTTTTTAACCAAAGCAGTATTGGCTTTTAACATAGCCAGTCCTTCCGCTTTTGTCATATAAGGCACGCCCTTTGCATGATTGATCATACTGATCTTACACATGAGATACCAGTGTCGCGCAATTTCACGCCATGCAAAAAATACCGAATGTCTCGGATCATACATATGTGTAGGTTCGCTTCCTGAGCCATTGAGTTCAACAATCATAAAATTTTTACCTTCTCTGAGCAATTCAATCGATTCATAACGAATATCCATTCTGCCATAATAAAATCCTTCAATCTTCTTGGCCAGTTGATCAATCACTTGGTTCAATGATTCATCAGCTAAATAGCTAAGATCAATAAACTTAGCCCCGCGAGCATGATTACCGTAGGGTACTAGTATTTTTTGCTCCCCTTTTTGTAGAACAATAGATAGTTCTTCAGCCATAGTTCTACGCAATACCGACAATTGTAGAATGTATCTAGGGTCCAACTGTAATAACTGATCAATGGTTGATATCCCATCACCAGATACAGTTAGAAACTCTTTTCCAACAATACCTGTAATTGTTCCTTTTTCCTCACCCGGTATGCGATAATAAAATATCCCTACTTCCTCTTCAAAAGGTATATAAGCCTGTATGAGAAAATCAAAATCTGCTTGCGCAACATAATTTTTTACTTCTGACTCACTTTCTAGTTTTTGAACACTCATTCCCCGCATACCAATATCAGGCTTTCCGATCAAAGGAAAGTGCAAACGCTCATTCGTAATTGTCTTCCATACAATTTCTGCATTTGTTCCGGCAGGAAAGAAAAGTGTAGTAGGATAAGTGCCTTCCGGCAGAATATCATAAATCTCTTTTTTACTCTCCATCAAAAATCCGCCATTACGTATGCCGGGATTGGCAGCATTGATATAAAAAAAAGCCCTAGCTTTTAAACATAGCCAAAACCAATAAGGATATAAGGGCGCATAGAGCACATTAAAAGACCAATACTCCCAGTTGAAAAGTTTGATAAAAAAAGGATGAAACTTGAGTTTCCTGATCAAAGACATGCCTGAAAGTTAAGAAACCGGCTGTTGCTGTACAAATGAAAGCGATAACTGGTGCTGTTCCTGATGAATAATATCATTATATAACATGGTAGCAGACTGTTCATCACAAACAATATTGGTAACACTTACTGTTAGCATTTCATTATTACGATTCATACGTATATCATTTTCTGCATCCCCATTGCCGCCAAACAAATGAAAAGATAGAATATCAGCAGAATTCGGATGTGGGTGCTGTTGCAACCATTCAGCAAACCACTGCTCTCTTTTTTGAATAATATCTTGTGTATATAATGTAACCGAAGACCATATATGTGGCTGTGTTGTATCTACTTCACGAATGTATTTTTCCTCTCCACTCCATCTGCATTCATATAAATAACCTGCTTCCCAAATGATCAGGGTAAAGGGTTCTATGCCAAGCAAATTGATTTTCTTATAAGCAGCTAACGAATTTTGTTGAGAAAGGATATCCAGAAATATCAGCCCTCTACTTTTCCGGTATTCGGCTGCGGGTTCATGTTTAATAAAACCACCGTTTAATAACACCATGGTAGTATCTGTTTCAGAAGCGCCGATCCAGGTACCGCCAGCCTGTGTGTCTTGGGGAAACAATAGTTTGTATTGACCAACCATGTGAACAACAGGTGCCGCTGCTTTCTTCCGAACTCCTTTTTCATCTCTGTTAGAAGTAAGCATTACTTTACCCTTCACGGGTATAAAAGTTACTGTGCACATGTATCACGATGTTTCATAGTAGAGGAAGCTACACCAAAGCCATCAGGTAGAATGATATCAGATACTTCTGACACACCTACACGTATCAATGCCATATGATGTACAGTATGTTCAAGATTATAGACCACTTCACGATAATAATTACTATTGACCACTACTGTCTCATTAGAGAGATCATCATAGCTCATTTCCAGCTGAATGATCTTGTCTTCACGAATCAGTCGACTACTGATTTCATGTAATAGTTGAATGGCCAGCTGCTTATCCGTTTCAATGCTTTTGTCTCTTTTTCTTTGCTCATAATTCACAAAACCCTGCTCATAGCCATTTTCCAAACACTGAAACAATTCAACAATGTGTCGAACATGTTGACCAATGGTTGCATTGAATAATGCTTTACTGGGTTGTGTGTATTGATCAGGATTTAGCTTATCTAAAGTTTCGTGCAGTTGTACAAACACGTTTTTTATAGCAAAAGCAATTTGCATAGATAGGGTTTCTTTTGTTAGTTTTTTCTTGCCAAAACTGAGAGGTTAACTGATAGTTGATCAGACAATATCAGGCTTTTTCCGCCAACTTTAAAATCTTTTCTATTGATTTTAAATCCGCCTTTAAATACGTATCCATCCGACACAGGGTTTGCGGTAAATGGAAAACTAACCTCTTTGCCGATCCCTTTTATCTCAAGTATTCCTGTGATTTTGTATTGTCCGGCACCTTCTAAGGTTATACTTTTTGATATAAAGCTAATCCTTGGATGTTTCTCTACATAAAAATAATCCTCTTTTTTTAAATGATTATCGCGGGCTTTAATATCGGTATCCACAGTGCCCGCATTTACAGATACTGAAAACTTGCTTTCTGCTAAGTTGGCAGGATCAAAATTGATCAATCCGGACAAGCTTGTAAACTTACCTGTAACATTTATGCCCAAATTTTTGATGGTAAAATTCACCGATGATTCCGCGTCAATAGGTGTAAGTTTCTGTGCAGAACTGAGTAGCACATTCAGTAGCATCATCCCAACTAATATTATTCGCATCACACTGTTATATTCTTTTAATTCAATAATCATTTAATGGTTGCAAAACCGAAAACCCGGTTAAACTGTTGACAATGTATGACTGCGAATTTATAGGTATTAAAATCAGGATTTCCCGGAATATCATATAATTGGTTTCCTTGAACAGATCTCAATCTTCCTAATTCGATGAAGTTCACCGGTTGCATTTCTTTTGATATGTATACACGCAAATCAGGTCCATTGGTACTTTTAAAATTTTCTAATGCCAAAACCAGTTTACCATCTTTCTGATATACTCTTACATTACCTGTAACTGTATATGAATTTGCCGAAGTAAATGCCATCGCAGAAGTTACAGGTATTCTTGAACTACCAACTTGCTCATTTAGCTGATCAGATGATGTAGCAGTTTTTGTACAACTATAAAAAAGAACTGATAATATAACAGCTATGAGATAAATATGTTTTTTCATGATTCAAATTTTTAAAAATGTCTGGATATTCCAATACCAAATGCATTTACTTTATTTCGAAATCTGTTAATAATAGTGCCATCTGAAGCCACTTGATTCAAGTTATTGGTTTTATATTCTGAGAAATAGAACTGATAAACACCTCTTAAAGACCATTTATCAGATAGCTTATAGTTGATGAAAAGCTCAGAATTCAAACTACCCAGATCATGATCGCCTGTAAGCAGTAGATTAAAGGCAGAAGGTTTTACATCAGCATCATTTCTTGTAGTACCATTACTCGTGAGAATACCATTGGTGGTTCTTCCTAGGGTAAGACCAATCACATCGATATTAAAACCTGCAGACCATTTCTTATTAAAATGATACCCGATATTAACCGTTGCATTCAAAGCAGTTGTAAAAGGTCTTTGCACGTTGAGCGTATCCCAATTTTCCGGTTTTTGATCAGCAAAGAATATCAAAAATGGAATGGAATGATTTCTGGTTAGTCTGGCAGGACCTGCTGTGATATAATCTCTTTTAGTTCCAAAGTAGCTAGTTAGTCTTCCTCCAATTCCGATTTCCCATTTTTGTTTTTTCCCGATTTTCCAATTGTGTACATAAGAAAAGGCTGCAGACCCTTGTGAGGTTCCGGCAGTTAATGCCAAATCAACAAAGCGATTCGTTTTTTTTGTTGATGCTGTCTGAGCAGTAACGATATTAACAAGAAGTACTAAGCAAGCAGTGACAATATATTTTTTCATATTACTTATCACTATTGTCCGACTAAATATTTAATAGATGTCATAAAAAAAGGGATGATTACTAAGAATCATCCCGAATAGTTAAGTTTGAGTTACCACACTTAAACTATAACTATGAGTGAAGTTAAAAAATTCCCCGGACAGCCGGTATTATCACAGATATTAGATGTTATTCCTGGATCAATCATTAATACGGCTGGTAGAAAACATAAATCCAATAGATACTATAAAAGACTCCCGTTACGAGTTCATTTGGTGAGTTTACTGTATGGTGTATTTAGTTACTGTAATGGGCTTCGGGAGCTGTGTGAGGGGATGTTAGCTTGCGAAGGCAAGCTAGTTCATCTTGGATTAGATAAAGCTCCTGCCCGAAGTACATTATCAGATGCAAATAATAAG